>NZ_VDAG01000089.1:36177-130546 GCF_019584505.1 Kluyvera sp. EC_51
TCTCGTTACTTTTGTTATATCGCTTCGTTGGTGCGAGGGGGGGGACTCGAACCCCCACATCCAAAGGACACTAACACCTGAAGCTAGCGCGTCTACCAATTCCGCCACCTTCGCATACCATTGACTCTTTATGAAAGAATCATTACCACGGGGCCGAATTCTAGAGATTTTACGCTGGGCGTCAACAGTTAATTATCGAACTCGGCGCGATTGCCGAAAAAAAAGGCGTTTCTTCGGTTATGGGGAGTTTATGTAGCCCGGCCGAGCGTAGCGACGCCGGGCAATGCCACGGTGTAAGTCCCGGCGTCGCTACGCTCGGCCGGGCTACAGGCGATCTGATTAGGCTTTTTTCGCCTGACGGGTCAAAACGGTGCGGTACACTTTAAAACGGCCAGTCTGGGCGATGACTTCGTGGAAACCGAAGGTTTCATCCAGCACTGCCGGATACGGCAGGAAGGCGTTCGCCACGATGCGTAGCTCGCCGCCGCTGTTCAGATGACGAACCGCGCCGCGGATTAAGGTCTGGGCAGCGTCCAGGCTGGTCTGCATCCCATCGTGGAACGGTGGGTTGGAGATAATCATGTCAAAGCGACCGTTAATCTCAGAGAAGACGTTACTGGCAATGACTTCACCCTCAACACCGTTCGCCGCCAGCGTGGCGCGGCTGGCTTCGACCGCCGGAGCGCTCACGTCAGACAGGGTCAGACGTACCTTTGGTGAATGGCTGGCAAGGGTGGCTGCCAGTACGCCAGCGCCGCAGCCGACATCCAGCACTTTGCCTTTGGTATGCGGGGTAAGGGTAGAAAGCAGCAGCTGGCTACCGACATCCAGACCGTCGCGGCTGAATACGCCAGGCAGAGTCTTGATGGTCAGATTATCCAGCTGGTACTCGCCCCAGAAACTCTCCGCATCGAAGGTGGGCTGTTTTTCCAGACGGCCATGGTACAGGCCGCAGCGACGCGCGCTGTCGATTTTGTTCAGCGGGGCATATTCAGCCAGCATCTGCTCGGCGCTACGTACGCCGCTGCGGTTTTCACCGACGACAAAAATATCGGTACCAACCGGCAGCAGAGAAAGAATATTCATCAGCTGGAACTGGGCTTCCGCCTTGTTCTTCGGCCAGTAGTAGATCAGGGTATCGCAATCCGCGACGTCTTCTGCCTGAGCTACCAGGCTAAAGCGAACGTTGTCTTCCATCTGACGGCTCAGCACCTGCCAGTGGTGATACTGCTGGGTATGCGCGCGGCTTGCCGCGGTGTCCAGACGTGCGGGCAGGTCATCCTGCAGATCGCCGGCAAAGAAAATACGGCTCTGTTCGAAATCATCACTGTGACGCAGCAAGACTTCACTTGCCGGGGTAAAAGCAGACATGAATTATTCCTCAATAAACTTAGGCGACGATTATACACGTCATCCTTCAAGTTGCCTCTACGTTGGCTGCACTCTTTCACCCCAGTCACGTACTTATGTACGTTTCTGGGGATTCATTCGCTTGCCGCCTTGACGCAACTCGAATGATTTTGTGTATATAGTGTGTAATTGGCGCAGTTTCGATGAATTTGCTATATTTGCGCCCTTGATAGACAGGAGCGTTTCACATGACATCCCGGCGAGACTGGCAATTACAACAGTTGGGTATCACCCAGTGGGTATTACGTCGCCCTGGGGCACTGCAGGGTGAAATTGCGATTACGCTTCCGCCGCACGTCAAGCTGGTGATGGTTGCCGAGGCGTTTCCGCCCCTCACCGAGCCGCTGATTAGCGATATTCTCCGCGCGCTGTGCCTGACGCCGGACCAGGTTTTACCGCTGACGCCTGACCGGGTGGCGATGCTGCCGCAGGACAGTCGATGTCACTGCTGGCGTCTTGGCAACGATACGCCGGTGACGCTGGAAGGGGCGATGATTTCGACGCCTCCGTTTAATGAACTACAGGCTAGCGCGCAAGCTCGCGCCGCGCTGTGGCAACAAATTTGCGCCCATGAACACGATTTCTACCCTCAGCACGACTGATTTACCCCGCGCCTTTCACATTGAAACTCGCGCGCATGCGTTTCCCTGGAGTGAAAAAACCTTCTCCAGCAACCAGGGCGAGCGCTATCTGAACCTTCAGCTGTCCGTCGACGGTGAAATGGCCGCGTTTGCCATTACTCAGGTCGTGCTGGACGAAGCCACGCTGTTCAACATTGCCGTCGATCCTGCGTATCAGCGCCGTGGTCTGGGACGTGAACTGCTGGAACATCTCATTGATGCACTAGACGCGCAGGGCGTGGTGACGCTATGGCTGGAAGTGCGAGCCTCAAACCACGCGGCCATCGCGCTGTATGAAAGCTTAGGCTTCAATGAAGCGACGATCCGTCGCAACTATTACCCCACGGCGGACGGCCGTGAGGACGCCATCATTATGGCGCTGCCCCTCAGTATGTAAGACAAGGTGAAAAGATGAAGAAGTGGGACTGGATTTTCTTCGATGCCGATGAAACGCTGTTTACGTTTGACTCGTTTAGCGGCTTACAGCGGATGTTTCTCGACTATAGCGTGACCTTTACCGCGGAAGATTTCCAGGACTACCAGGCGGTCAACCAGCCGCTGTGGGTCGACTACCAGAACGGCGCGATCACCTCGCTGCAGCTTCAGCACCAACGTTTTACCAGCTGGGCGGAGCGTCTGAACGTGAAGCCAGGCGACCTGAACGATGCCTTTATGAACGCGATGGCGGAAATCTGCGCCCCGCTGCCGGGCGCGGTATCGCTGCTGAATACCCTGAAGGGCAAGGTGAAGATGGGCATCATCACCAACGGCTTTACATCGCTACAGCAAATTCGTCTGGAGCGCACCGGGCTTCGCGAACACTTTGATCTACTGATTATTTCTGAAGAAGTGGGCGTGGCAAAACCGGACCGCCGGATCTTTGACTATGCCCTGGAACAGGCCGGTCATCCGGACCGTTCCCGCGTGCTGATGGTCGGCGATACCGCCGAGTCTGATATTCGCGGTGGGATGAACGCCGAGTGGGCAACCTGCTGGCTGAACGCGCATCAGCGTCCGCTGCCGGAAGGCATTACGCCTGACTGGACGGTGACCTCATTGCCTGAACTGGAGTTACTCCTGTGTAAACAGTGATTGCCAGCCCCCCTTTGATGGGTAAAATAGCCGCAATTTTTTCGTATTCAACCTGCGCGGCGTGAAGCCGTGCTTACTCAAGAAGATTGAATTATGACGTTGTCTCCTTATTTGCAAGAGGTGGCCAAACGCCGCACTTTTGCCATTATTTCCCACCCGGATGCCGGTAAAACGACAATCACTGAAAAAGTGCTGTTATTCGGACAGGCTATTCAGACCGCCGGTACGGTAAAAGGCCGTGGCTCCAGCCAGCATGCTAAATCTGACTGGATGGAGATGGAAAAGCAGCGTGGTATCTCTATTACCACCTCCGTGATGCAGTTCCCGTACCACGACTGTCTGGTAAACCTGCTGGACACCCCGGGGCACGAAGACTTCTCCGAAGATACCTACCGTACGCTGACGGCAGTGGACTGCTGTCTGATGGTTATTGATGCCGCGAAAGGCGTTGAGGATCGTACCCGTAAGCTGATGGAAGTTACCCGTCTGCGCGATACGCCGATCCTGACCTTTATGAACAAACTCGACCGTGACATCCGCGATCCGATGGAAGTGCTGGATGAAGTTGAGCGCGAGCTGAAAATTGGCTGTGCGCCAATCACCTGGCCAATTGGCTGCGGCAAGCTGTTCAAAGGCGTTTACCATCTCTATAAAGATGAAACTTATCTGTATCAGACCGGTAAAGGCCACACCATTCAGGAAGTGCGCATCGTTAAGGGCTTAAACAACCCGGAACTGGATGCCGCTGTGGGTGACGACCTGGCTCAGCAGCTGCGCGATGAGCTTGAGCTGGTGCAGGGCGCGTCCAACGAGTTTGATAAAGAGCTGTTCCTGGCAGGCGAAATTACCCCGGTATTCTTCGGTACCGCGTTGGGTAACTTCGGCGTTGACCATATGCTGGACGGTCTGGTGGAGTGGGCGCCAGCGCCAATGCCGCGTAAAACCGACACCCGTCTGGTGGAAGCGCTGGATGAGAAATTCACCGGCTTCGTCTTCAAAATTCAGGCCAACATGGACCCGAAACACCGTGACCGCGTGGCGTTCATGCGCGTAGTGTCCGGGAAATATGAGAAAGGCATGAAGCTACGTCAGGTCCGTATCGGTAAAGACGTGGTGATTTCCGATGCGCTGACCTTTATGGCGGGCGACCGTTCTCACGTTGAAGAAGCCTATCCAGGCGACATCATCGGTCTGCACAACCACGGTACCATCCAGATTGGTGATACCTTCACCCAGGGCGAAATGATGAAGTTCACCGGCATCCCGAACTTCGCACCGGAGCTGTTCCGTCGTATTCGCCTGAAGGATCCGCTGAAGCAGAAGCAACTGTTGAAAGGGCTGGTTCAGCTGTCCGAAGAGGGGGCGGTGCAGGTGTTCCGTCCGATCGCCAACAACGATTTGATCGTCGGCGCGGTGGGCGTGCTGCAGTTTGACGTGGTGGTTGCGCGTCTGAAAAGCGAATACAACGTGGAAGCTATCTACGAATCGGTGAACGTCGCGACGGCCCGTTGGGTTGAGAGCAAAGACGTGAAGAAATTCGAAGAGTTCAAACGTAAAAACGAAGTTCAGCTGGCGCTGGATGGCGGTGATAACCTGACCTATATCGCCCCAACCATGGTGAACCTGAATCTGACTCAGGAACGTTATCCTGAAGTTGAGTTCCGCAAAACTCGCGAGCACTAAAAACCCCTTCAGGGTGCGGCATCCGCTGCACCCTGACGCTTTTCCTTCCTGATTAGCCGTTTGCGGAAAGTTCTTAATTCCTCCTCTTTTTTCGCTAGCTGTCTGTTTTTTGACCAGCGGAGCGGGCGATTTCAAAATTGTGATCTATATTTAACAAAGCTATGACATTTTCGTTGGCTTTAAATGCTGATGATGCGTATGCATTAAGCGCTTAAAGCTAACATTTGTTTTTGTCGCAATATTAATCACTAATTCAGGTCGTTGCGGCGGCGAAAGCGGTTGAAGGCTCATAGCAAGCGGTCGACATTAACTATGGTAAAGGAGAAGCTTATGTTTCGTTGGGGCATTATATTTCTGGTTATCGCGTTAATTGCCGCCGCATTAGGATTTGGTGGACTGGCAGGTACGGCAGCGTGGGCAGCAAAAGTTGTATTCGTTGTCGGGATTATTATCTTCCTGGTGAGCCTGTTTACCGGGCGTAAACGGCCCTAGAACGCCACGCGTTAACGAGCATGACACCAAAGCCAGTCCAGCGGACTGGCTTTATTAGTTTTAGCCCAGCGGAAATTAGGCTACTTTGTCAGTCTGGTGAATAAAAAACAGGTAGGCAGAGGTGGGGCAGCGTATACCCGTCACGCTTGGTAATATTGCGCCATTATCGCTGAGTCGTTTCAAACCAGGCCGCACGGCACTGGTTTGTGAAGGAGGAGGGCAGCGAGGAATTTTCACCGCTGGGGTGCTTGATGAGTTTATGCGGGCACAGTTCAACCCCTTTGATCTCTACTATGGCACCTCTGCGGGCGCGCAAAACCTTTCCGCCTATCTGTGTAACCAACCGGGCTACGGGCGCAAAGTCATCATGCGCTACACCACCCGGCGGGAGTTTTTCGACCCAGTACGTTTTGTTCGCGGTGGTAATCTTATCGACCTCGATTGGTTGGTCGGCTCTACCGCAGGGCAGATGCCGCTGGCGATGGAAAACGCCGAACGCCTGTTTGAGTCGGGAAAATCCTTTTATATCTGCGCCTGTCGAAGCGATGACTATACCCCCAGCTATTTTTCGCCCACCAGGCAGAACTGGCTCGATATTATTCGGGCGTCCAGCGCGATTCCTGGTTTCTATCGCCCCGGCGTCGCGCTGGATGGCGTCAGTTACCTGGATGGTGGCGTGAGCGATGCGATCCCGGTGCGCGAGGCGGCAAAGCAGGGGGCTAAAACGCTGGTGGTGATCCGTACCGTTCCGTCGCAGATGTATTACACGCCGCAGTGGTTTAAACGTATGGAGCGCTGGCTGGGCGAAAGTAGCCTACAGCCGCTGATGAACCTGGTGCAGCACCATGAAACGACCTACAGTGAAACCCAGCAATTTATTGAGAACCCGCCGGGTAAGCTGCGTATTATTGAAATCTACCCGCCGAAACCGTTACTGAGTATGGCGTTAGGTAGCCGCATCCCCGCACTGCGTCAGGACTACAAAACAGGGCGCTTATGCGGCCGTTACTTTCTGGCGACCATTGGTAAACTGTTGGCTTCGACTCCGCCGTTAGTACGCCACCTCAAACGAGGCCGACCGACTCCCGTGGTTCCTGTGGTGGAAGATATGCCTGATGTTGCGATGAACGATGTACCACCAATAAACGATACACTCTTTGATGATAAGGATCTGGCGTGAACGGCCGTTTTATTGATACCCATTGCCACTTCGATTTCCCTCCATTTACCGGCGACGAAGAGGCGAGTATCCAGCGTGCGGCCGCCGCGGGCGTTAGCAAGATAATCATGCCGGCCACCGAAGCCGACAATTTCCCTCGCGTATTGGCGCTGGCCGAACGGTTTTCTCAGCTGTATGCCGCCATTGGGCTGCACCCGATCGTGGTCGAGCGTCATGGCGATGAGAGCCTGGCGCAACTGGAAGCAGCACTCGCCCTGAAGCCAGAAAAATTGGTGGCGGTGGGGGAAATGGGCCTCGATCTTTACCGGGAGAACCCGCAATTTGAACGCCAGCAGTACCTGCTGGATGAACAGCTGCGGTTGGCAAAGCGTTACGATCTGCCGGTGATCCTCCATTCGCGACGCACCCACGACAAGCTGGCGCTGCACCTGAAACGACATAACCTGCCGCGAACCGGTGTGGTACACGGTTTTGCCGGTAGCCTCCAGCAGGCGGAACGCTTCGTCCAGTTGGGCTATAAAATCGGCGTGGGGGGAACGATCTCCTATCCTCGCGCCAGTAAAACCCGCGACGTGATGGCGCAGTTGCCGCTTTCATCGCTGATTCTGGAGACCGATGCGCCGGATATGCCGCTCAACGGCTATCAGGGGCAACCGAACCGCCCGGAGCGGATTGCTGATGTATTCACGCACCTCTGTTCGCTGCGAGACGAGCCTCCGGAAGAGATAGCTTCAGCGCTGCTGGTAAATACGCACGCCCTTTTTTCACTCTCCTGAAGTGACGTAGATCTCATTACTGGCTATTCATCTGTTGCTGTTGCGTAAAACCTGTGACGTTTTGCAAAAAAGATAATTACGTAGCGTTATAATCGCCGCGATTGGTATGCCGTAATTACTATATTTTTCAATACACAGGGACTCTGTATGCAAATCCTCATGGGACTTATCGGCATGGTGGTGTTGCTCGCCATTGCCTTACTTCTTTCCAGCAATCGTAAAGCGATTAACTACCGAACCGTACTGGGTGCCTGGCTTTTGCAGATAGGTATCGGTGCGCTCATCCTCTATGTACCTGCCGGGCGTAAAGTCCTGCTGGCGATGTCCGAAGGCGTGGCTAACGTGATTGCCTACGGCAACGAAGGGATCGGCTTCCTGTTCGGCGGCCTGGTCTCCGACAAGATGTTTGAAGTCTTTGGCGGTGGCGGCTTTGTGTTTGCGCTGCGCGTACTGCCGGTTATCGTCTTCTTCTCCTCACTGATTGCGGTGCTGTACTACATCGGCATCATGCAGTTCGTGATTCGTATTCTGGGCGGCGCGCTGCGTAAGGTGCTGAAAACTTCACGCACGGAATCGCTCTCTGCCACGGCAAATATCTTTGTCGGCCAGACCGAAGCGCCGCTGGTGGTTCGTCCGTATATCGCCACCATGACCCGTTCCGAACTGTTTGCCGTGATGTGCGGCGGGCTAGCCTCGGTGGCGGGTTCCGTTCTGGCAGGCTATGCACAGATGGGCGTACCGCTGGAATACCTGATTGCGGCCTCGTTTATGGCGGCGCCAGGCGGCCTGCTGTTTGCCAAAATCATCGTGCCGGAAACGGAAACGCCGCACGATTCCCCAACGCTTGAGAAAGATACCAAGAACCCGGACGCACCGGCAAACGTACTGGATGCTGCGGCATCGGGCGCGGCATCCGGTATGCAGTTGGCATTGAACGTGGGCGCGATGCTGCTGGCGTTTATCGCGCTGATTGCATTGCTGAACGGGATGCTCTCTGGTATTGGCGGTTGGTTCAACCATCCGGAGCTGTCGCTGCAACTGATCCTCGGCTGGCTGTTTGCGCCGCTGGCGTGGGTGATTGGCGTGCCGTGGGGCGAAGCGACGGTGGCGGGCTCGTTTATCGGCCAGAAGCTGGTGATCAACGAATTCGTGGCTTACATGAACTTCGGTGAATACCTGAAGGCGGATGCTGAAGTGGCTGCGGCTGGCCTGCAGGTGATCTCCAACCACACTAAAGCGATCATCTCCTTTGCTCTGTGCGGCTTCGCGAACCTCTCCTCGATCGCCATTCTGATTGGCGGCCTGGGCAGCATGGCGCCAAACCGTCGTCAGGATATTGCGCAGCTCGGTCTGAAAGCCGTTGCCGCCGGGACGCTCTCCAACCTGATGAGCGCCACCATCGCGGGCCTGTTCCTCGCCCTATAAGTACAGCGCCGGAGGGATAAGCCTCGTTATTCCTCTGGCCTGTAGCGCCTGGCTGACGGCATCAATATCTGTTGGCCCGGCGCTACCCCACGCTTTTGCCTCACCGTAAACGCCGTGTGCGTGAAAGGCGTTCAGACGCACGGGAATATCCCCCAGCCCGGCGATAAACGCGCCTAGTGGCTCCGCTTCCTCCAGATAATCACTGTGCCCCGGAATAACCAGCAGCCGTAGCTCCGTCAGCATGCCGTGCTGGGCAAGCCACTGAATGCTCTGTTTGATCCGTGCGTTGCCGCGCCCGGTCAGGGCCAGATGTCGGGCGCTATCCCAGGATTTTAAATCGACCATCACCCCGTCACACACCGCTTGCAGCTTCTGCCAACCGCTTAGCGGCAGCTCGCCGTTACTGTCGACGAGGCAGGTCAGGTGCGTCAGTGAAGGCGTAGATTTCAGCGTCTGGAAGAGGGCGATGATGAACGGTAACTGCGTGGTGGCTTCGCCGCCGCTGACGGTAATACCCTCGATAAACGGTGCGACCTGCGCTATCTGCTGAATCACTTGCTCCACGCTCATGGTTTGCGCCATCGGCGTGGCCTGCTGCGGGCACATATGCAGACAGGTATCGCACTGCTGGCAAACCTCCGCCTGCCAGCTGACTTTCCCGTCGTGCACGCTTAACGCCTGGTGCGGACACTGCGGCACGCACTCACCGCAGTCGTTGCAACGCCCCATCGTCCATGGGTTATGGCAGTTTTTGCAGCGCAGGTTGCAGCCCTGCAGAAACAGGGCCAGGCGGCTGCCGGGCCCGTCGACGCAGGAGAACGGGATAATTTTACTGACTAAAGCGCATCTGCTGTTCATGGCTCACGACACGAGGTTGACGTTCCAGGATACGCGTGTTGCGTGCGGCTTCTTCGCCCAGCCACGTGGTGTTGGTGCGGGAGCCTTCATCACGGTATTTTTGCAGGTCGGACAGGCGCACCATATAGCCCGTGACGCGCACCAGATCGTTACCGCTGACGTTGGCGCTGAACTCACGCATACCGACTTTAAACGCGCCGAGGCAGAGCTGCATGACCGCCTGCGGGTTACGTTTCACGGTTTCATCCAGGGTCAGTATATCGCTGATCCCTGCGGTGTAGTGGGCGTGATGTGGGGCGACGGTGAGCAGGTGGTTTATCGGGTCCGGCTCGTCGCCGTATGGCAGACGTGCGCCTGGTGTGGTGCCAATGTCTGAGCTGATGCCGGACTGTGCGTGGAGCAGTGCGCGCTGCTGCCAGCCGTACTGTACCGGTGCACGGGCGACGAAGGCGGCAAGCTCGGCGCTGATGCGGTAGGCCAGCTGATTCGCCTGCTCGTCTTTACCGTAGCGCCCGCTAAGCCCTTCGCGCTCGCACAGGATGTTAACCGCCTCGGCGAGCGAGTAGATGCCGAACATCGGCACAAAACGGTCCGGGTCGATCAACCCTTCACTCACCAGGAAGCTATTCTCAAAGAAGTGCGACTGCTCGTAGAGGAAGCGGCAGCGCGCATCGATGATATCGACTTGCAGCTGGCAGAAACGCGGTAACACGTTGGCAAAGAAATCATCGATCGATTCACTGCGTTGCGCCACCTGCTGGAGATTCAGACGCACCAGCGTACTGCCGCCGCCGGCAAGCGGCAGCGAGTTGTAACAGCTTACGATGCCATATTGACTATTTGTGAATATTTTATCATTTAACGGCCCGTTGGCGATGTGCGGCTTACTGCACTCGCAGATATTTTGTGCTACCTGCAGCAGCAAATCATCGGAGGTTATTTCCGGGTCGTAGATAAAGGTCAGATTTGGCGCGACCTGCTTTAACTCTGCGTCTGCCCGTAGTATTGCGCGGGTGACAGGCGTATCAAGCGGGCCAATATTGACGTGCGTGAACGCATCAGGGAGCGTGCGATCGAGATAGCGCCAGAAACGTTTTATTCGAATATCAATTTCATCTTGTGTTAGAATTCTAACATAAGGCGATAACAGCGCATCAAGATGACCGAGGTACACCGGCATCGCCGTCACGGAAGGGACGTGATGGTAGAGGATGGTCAGTAGTGAAAGGGCATCGTCCAGATCTTTGGCTCCCTCCAGCTCCAGCCATTCAGAACCGTTAGCCAGAAAGCGCGCGTAGTCCGGCAGGACGTAACGCGGCTTATACGGCGCATGCCCTTCATACATATCGCAAATGACGCCGTCGGCCAGCGCCGCTTGCGCGTCCTCAGAGAGTTCTGGATACGGCAGGGCGTTTTCGGCCTCCAGCGCCAGAAAATGACGTTTCTGTTCTGGGGTTAACACGGAGCTTGTCACAATTTGCTGGCAGTGTTGCAGCAGTGATGAATCATTCGATGTTGGCATGTTCAGTTCCTCAGACGAGCGATAGGCGGAGTGTATGAAAAACGATGAGGCTGTCCTTTGATCCCAGCGGCCGAACGGGTGCTTTAATTACCGTTTCTGATTCCAAAATTTGATGTATGTCTCGTTATTGTTATGCAATTTTGTACGAAGTTTTCACTAAGTGTGATGAAAGTCGAAGTGTGAACGCGGGGCAGTGTTACAATAGTCACAGACCCGCAAGGTAACGATTTACACGGCAGTATGCCGTCGGAGAGAAAAATGACTGATTTAAAGGCAAGCAGCCTGCGTGCGCTGCAGTTAATGGACCTCACTACCCTGAACGAAGACGATACCGACGCGAAAGTGATCGCGCTGTGTCATCAGGCGAAAACGCCGGTGGGCAACACCGCCGCTGTCTGCATCTATCCGCGTTTCATTCCGATTGCGCGTAAAACGCTGAAAGAGCAGGGAACTCCGGACATCCGCATCGCCACCGTCACCAACTTCCCGCACGGTAACGACGATATTGATATCGCGCTGGCAGAAACCCGCGCGGCTATCGCTTACGGTGCTGACGAAGTTGACGTGGTCTTCCCATACCGTGCGCTGATTGCGGGCAACGAGCAGGTTGGTTTCGACCTGGTGAAAGCCTGTAAAGACGCCTGTGCGGCAGCAAACGTGCTGCTGAAAGTGATCATCGAAACCGGTGAGCTGAAAGAAGAGCGGCTTATTCGTAAAGCGTCTGAAATCTCGATCAAAGCCGGCGCTGATTTCATCAAAACTTCTACCGGTAAAGTGCCGGTGAACGCGACGCCAGAAAGCGCGCGCATCATGATGGAAGTGATCCGCGATATGGGCGTACAGAAAACCGTGGGCTTCAAGCCAGCGGGCGGCGTTCGCAGCGCAGAAGACGCACAGCTGTTCCTGTCTATCGCTGACGAACTGTTCGGTGCGGACTGGGCTGACTCCCGTCACTACCGCTTCGGCGCTTCTTCTCTGCTGGCTAGCCTGCTGAAGGCGCTGGGCCACGGCGACGGTAAAAGCGCTAGCAGCTATTAATGCATTATCGTAGCCCGGACGAGGCGCATGCGCGCCGACTCCGGGATCTCCCCGGCGGCGCTACGCTTGGCCGGGCTACAGGAACGTAGCGCGGGCGCGAGCCCGCTGCATTTAACCTGATTAATCAGGAGGGTACCTTGTTTCTCGCTCAAGAAATTATTCGCAAAAAACGTGATGGCCACGCGCTGAGTGATGAAGAAATTCGTTTCTTTATCAACGGGATTCGTGACAATACCATCTCTGAAGGGCAGATTGCCGCGCTGGCGATGACCATTTTCTTCCATGATATGAGCATGCCGGAGCGTGTCTCGCTGACCATGGCGATGCGAGATTCAGGCACCGTTCTGGACTGGAAGAGCCTCAACCTCAACGGCCCAATTGTCGACAAACACTCTACCGGCGGCGTAGGTGACGTGACCTCGCTGATGCTTGGCCCAATGGTGGCGGCCTGCGGCGGCTATATTCCGATGATCTCCGGTCGCGGCCTCGGCCATACCGGCGGTACGCTCGACAAACTGGAAGCCATTCCAGGCTTCGACATCTTCCCGGACGACAACCGTTTCCGTGAAATTATTAAAGACGTGGGTGTGGCGATTATTGGGCAGACCAGCTCGCTCGCTCCGGCGGACAAACGTTTTTATGCCACCCGCGACATTACCGCGACGGTGGACTCCATTCCGCTGATCACTGCGTCCATTCTCGCCAAAAAGCTGGCGGAAGGCCTCGACGCGCTGGTGATGGACGTGAAAGTAGGCAGCGGCGCGTTTATGCCGACCTACGAACTCTCTGCGGCGCTGGCGGAAGCCATTGTGGGCGTTTCTAACGGCGCAGGCGTGAAAACCACGGCCCTGCTGACCGACATGAACCAGGTGCTGGCCTCCAGCGCCGGTAACGCCGTGGAAGTGCGCGAAGCGGTGCAGTTCCTGACCGGTGAATACCGCAATCCGCGTCTGTTCGACGTCACCATGGCGCTGTGCGTTGAGATGCTTATCTCTGGCAAGCTGGCCAAAGACGACGCCGAAGCGCGCGCCAAACTGCAGGCCGTGCTCGACAATGGCAAAGCGGCTGAGATCTTTGGTCGCATGGTGGCGGCACAGAAAGGCCCAACCGATTTCGTTGAAAACTACGCGAAATATCTGCCGACAGCGATGCTGAGCAAAGCCGTCTATGCTGATACCGAAGGTTTTGTCAGCGCGATGGACACCC
Source organism: Kluyvera sp. EC_51 (assembly GCF_019584505.1). Lineage (NCBI taxonomy): Bacteria > Pseudomonadati > Pseudomonadota > Gammaproteobacteria > Enterobacterales > Enterobacteriaceae > Kluyvera > Kluyvera sp. EC_51. The sequence goes on from NZ_VDAG01000089.1 coordinate 49,480, forward strand.
GCGCGCTGGGCATGGCGGTGGTTTCTATGGGCGGTGGCCGTCGCCAGGCTTCTGACACCATCGATTACAGCGTTGGCTTCACCGACATGGCCCGCCTGGGCGACAGCGTTGACGGACAGCGTCCGCTGGCGGTGATCCACGCGAAAGATGAAGCAAGCTGGCAGGACGCGGCGAAGGCCGTGAAAGCGGCAATTAAACTGGACGATAAAACGCCTGAAATTACGCCAACCGTCTATCGTCGCATCACCGAATAGTTATATACTGATCTGATCGCTTTTTTGCAGCGCAAGATGTATGGAGAACAAGATGAAACGTGCATTTATTATGGTGCTGGACTCCTTTGGGATTGGTGCAACGGAAGACGCGGACCGCTTTGGCGATGTCGGCGCAGATACGATGGGCCACATTGCAGAAGCCTGTGCCAAAGGCGAAGCTGACAATGGCCGTAAGGGCCCGCTGAATTTGCCTAACCTGACTCGTCTGGGTCTGGTGAAAGCACATGAAGGTTCAACCGGCAAAATTGCTGCTGGCATGGACGGCAACGCGGAAGTAGTGGGTGCATACGCCTGGGCGCATGAGCTCTCTTCCGGTAAAGATACGCCGTCTGGTCACTGGGAAATCGCTGGTGTGCCAGTTCTGTTCGACTGGGGCTACTTCAGCGACCACGAAAACAGCTTCCCGCAGGAACTGCTGGATAAACTGGTTAAGCGTGCCAACCTGCCGGGCTACCTCGGCAACTGCCACTCTTCCGGTACCGTGATCCTCGACCAACTGGGCGAAGAGCATATGAAAACCGGCAAGCCGATTTTCTATACCTCTGCTGACTCGGTGTTCCAGATCGCCTGTCACGAAGAGACCTATGGCCTGGATAAGCTCTACGAGCTGTGTGAAATCGCCCGTGAAGAGCTGACCGAAGGCGGCTACAACATTGGCCGCGTTATCGCGCGTCCGTTTGTGGGCGACAAAGCGGGTAACTTCCAGCGTACCGGTAACCGTCACGACCTGGCCGTTGAGCCACCGGCGGCGACCGTTCTGCAGAAACTGGTTGATGAAAAACACGGTCACGTGGTTTCCGTCGGTAAGATTGCAGACATCTACGCCAACTGCGGTATCACTAAAAAAGTGAAAGCCACTGGCCTGGACGCGCTGTTCGACGCCACCATCAAAGAGATGAAGGAAGCGGGTGATGAGACTATCGTCTTCACCAACTTCGTTGACTTCGACTCTTCCTGGGGCCACCGTCGCGATATCGCAGGCTACGCTGCGGGTCTGGAACTATTCGACCGCCGTCTGCCAGAGCTGATGGAGCTGGTGGGTGAGGATGACATTCTGATCCTCACCGCTGACCATGGCTGTGACCCAAGCTGGACCGGTACTGACCACACCCGTGAGCACATTCCGGTGCTGATCTACGGCCCGAAAGTTAAACCAGGTTCGCTGGGTCACCGTGAAACCTTCGCGGATATCGGCCAGACGCTGGCGACCTACTTCGGTACGTCTCCAATGGCGTACGGTAAAAACATGCTGTGATTCTTTGGGCGGGAGGATTCCCGCCCTTCGTCTATTTGAAAAATAAAGGAAATTACGATGGCTACCCCACATATTAACGCTGAAATGGGCGATTTCGCTGATGTTGTGCTGATGCCGGGCGACCCGCTGCGTGCAAAGCACATTGCTGAGACTTTCCTCGAAGATGTGCGCGAAGTGAACAACGTTCGCGGCATGTTAGGTTTCACCGGGACTTACAAAGGCCGTAAGATCTCCGTCATGGGCCACGGCATGGGTATCCCATCCTGCTCCATCTACACCAAAGAGCTGATCACCGACTTCGGCGTGAAGAAAATCATTCGCGTGGGTTCCTGCGGCGCGGTACGTGCTGATGTGAAACTGCGTGACGTGGTTATCGGCATGGGCGCATGCACCGACTCCAAAGTGAACCGCCTGCGCTTCAAAGATCATGACTTCGCGGCGATCGCCGACTTCGGCATGGTGCGTGACGCGGTTGATGCAGCTAAAGCGCTGGGCGTTGATGCTCGCGTAGGTAACATCTTCTCCGCTGACCTGTTCTACACCCCAGATCCAACCATGTTCGACGTGATGGAAAAATACGGCATCCTGGGCGTGGAAATGGAAGCGGCGGGTATCTACGGCGTAGCTGCAGAATTCGGTGCGAAAGCGCTGACCATCTGCACCGTATCCGACCATATCCGTACCCACGAGCAGACCACTGCCGCTGAACGTCAGACGACCTTCAACGACATGATCAAAATCGCGCTGGAATCTGTTCTGCTGGGCGATAAAGCGTAAGCCGATTCCCGGCGTAGCGTTCGATATACCGTAGCCCGGACGAGGTGCGTCAGCGCCGACTCCGGGGCCGCTCGGCGCTGAATCCCAGCGCTGCGTTGGTCGACTGGGATACCTTCTTAATACTGATAATCTATTCACACTCCCATTCTTCAATTCCATTTTATGTGTACAATTCAAGCAAATATGCTATTAAATGTATCCATATATCTATTCATAAATCTATTCACTCATGAGCGCATTAACCGATTTGCTTCTGCAAGGGCCACGTTCCGCCCCTGAACTGAGACAGGTACTGGCGATAAGCCAGGCGACCTTCTCGCGACTTGTGTCAGCTCATGATGAGGTGCTGCAGTTTGGTAAGGCGCGCGCCACTCGCTATGCCCTCATTAAACCGATTCGCGGTGTATCAACGTTTCCGCTTTGGCAGGTGGATGAGCAGGGGAACGCTCGCCAATTTGGCGTGTTGTATCCATGCTGGCCGCAGGGCAGTTGTCTGGTTGCATTGTCGTCAGGGGAATGGCAGTGGTTTGATGGCCTTCCGTGGTATTTGACCGACCTTCGGCCTCAGGGATTTTTAGGGCGAGCCTGGGGGAGGGCGGTTGCTACTCAGACTCATTTGCCAGACGATATCCGCTTATGGCAGGAAGATGAAGTGCTATACGGACTGCGTGTGTATGCGGGTGAAAATGCAGGTGGATGGCTTATTGGTGAAGAGAACTATCAACGATGGCTTATCGCGCCAGAGCGAGTTGCCGTCGCACAATGTGATAAAACCAGCGACTACGCCAGGCTCGCAGAAGAAGCCATCGCGGGCGATATTGTTGGGTCCTCTGCAGGAGGGGAGCAGCCTAAATTTGGCTGTTATGTGCAAACAGCGCAAGGCAATCAAAACGTATTGGTCAAATTTAGTGCCCGAGAACAGAATACGGTTTCCGAGCGCTGGGGTGACCTGCTGATTGCTGAGTCTATTGCGTTATCGGTATTGTCCGCTACGGACATTGATGCGAGCCATGCCACGGCGATCTGCTGCAGTGATACGGGGCAGGTGTTTCTCGAAAGTCTCCGTTTTGATTGTGTGGGCGTTCACGGCAGACGGCAAATCGTCTCTCTGGAAGCCCTACAAAGTGAATTCGTTTCCTCTCCGGGGGCCTGGCCTACCGTAACAAGCCAACTTTCCGCAAAGGGCATTATTGCTGAATATTCCCATCAGCAAACCGCGAAAATCTGGGCATTTGGGCGCTTAATTGCCAACAGTGATATGCACGCAGGTAATCTCTCGTTCTATTTATCTGCCACGCCAATGGTTATTGCCCCGGTGTATGACATGCTGCCAATGTCGTTTGCCCCGTCTAGTTCTGGCGCGATGCGTAGTGAGGCTGTCGATATTAAAGTGGATCCTACCGTCAGCAAAGCTGCATGGGAGTTTGCTTTACCGCTTGCGGAACAGTTCTGGCTGCGGGTTCAGGACGACCCGCGCATTAGCGCGGGTTTCCATGATATTGCTCGTGCTATGCTGGAAAAATTAACGTCAGCCGCCGTGATTATCGGGCGGCTCGCCTGGCGGTGTTAGCGCACCGCTCCCGCCAGCCAGCCCGATAGCTCTCGCAGTTCATTACGCTGCTCCGGGAACGCTTCTCTCAGCCCTTCGCAGGCTTGCTGCAGCACGTCAGCACGATACTGACAGCCCTGTAAGCGCGCGGCCAGCGCCTCCAGCGGCGCGGGGTTCAGACTGTCGGTAAACACCTGCGCGCGGGTGATAACGCCTTTCTCCACGTCGAAGTGCAGCTCTACGCCGCCCCAGGTGAAGCGCTCGTCCAGCAGATGACTGAACGCTGGGGCCTGGCCGAAATTCCACTCCCAGCTGCTTTGACGGGCAAACGTCTCGGCAAAATTTGGCAGGTCCGGTGCTTTATCCGGGGAGATTATTTCGGCTTCGACTCGCTCGCCGTAGTGGCGGAAAAACGCCTCAGTGACGGCTTCGCAGATTTGTTCATGGGTGATATCGGGCAGCAGCTCAACCAAATTCGCCACGCGCCCTCGCACCGAAGTAATACCCTTAGCCTGAAGCTTTTTCTTATCAGGGTTCAGGTAGTTAGCCAGACGGCTAAGATCGGCATTGAGCAGCAGCGTGCCGTGGTGGAAGCCACGGTCGATGGTCTCCCGGTAGGCGGAGCCGGAGACTTTACGGTCGCCTTCTTCGGTTTTCACGATCAGGTCGTTACGCCCGGAGGCTTCCGCCGTAATACCCAGCGAATTTAGCGCCTCGAGCACGATGGCCGTAGAGATGGTTTTATCGTACTCCGGCTTGCCAGCCATAAAGGTAAAGCAGGTGTTGCCGAGGTCGTGGAACACCGCGCCGCCGCCGCTGCTGCGGCGAGCCAGACGGACGTTGTCCTCTTCCATACGCCGGGTGTTGCACTCTTTCCACGGATTCTGCGCACGGCCAATGACGACCGTATCGGCGTTACGCCACAGGAACAGCACCCGCTGCGTGGCGGGCATCTGGCGAAAAATACACTCCTCCACGGCGAGGTTAAACCACGGGTCGTGGGAGTCTGAAAGCAGCAGGCGCAGCGTTGACATAGCGATTTCCTTTTCTGATTAATCTTTATCTTCGTCCTGCACTGGCTTGTTGGCAGTGAGCAGGAACGGCGACTGTTGCCAGCGGGTGCGTTTGCCGCGCAGCAGCGTGCGGGCGAGCACTACGCCGATAGCCAGCGACAGCAGCAGCATCAGACGAAGAATGTTGGTGGTGTTATCCACCTGACGGGATTCGGTGGCGATGGTGTGGGTATCCAGCGTCAGACGCAGGTAACCGAGGGGGCCGTTTTTCCCCTGAATAGGCTCAACGATTTGCTGATTAAAATAGCTGCCCGCTTTTTTGCCGTCCAGCGCCAGACGGTCGCGGAGATCGACCTGTTCCCCGGCGCGGGCGATCAGGTCACCCTGCTCATCATAGACCCCAGCGTCCAGAATACGGCTTTTGTCGGTTAGCTGTTTCAACAACTGACCGATCTTTTTCTCGTCCGGCGTTTCGCTTTTCATCAGCGGCGCGAGGTTCAGCGAGACCTGAAATGCCAGGGTTCTGGCCAGTTCTTCCAGCTGCGGATTTCGTTGTTTCTGGCTTTGTTGACTGAACCAGGAAGCGCCCTGCATCAATGCCACCAACAGAGCGAGACAGATCAGGACAATCGCGGTGCGATGCAGTCGAAATTTCAGTTTTGCGCGAACCATATTCCACCTTTGAAAATTTACAGCTTAATGTTGCCAGAAGCGCTGGTTACAAGGTAGCCTCATGCGTTATTTTCCTGGGCTTAATATAGTGAAGATTGGAGCTGTAATGCCAAACAGTTTGACCTGGTGCGATCTGTCAGAAGATGTCTCCCTGTGGCCTGGATTGCCGCTTTCCCTGAGTGGCGATGAAGTGATGCCGCTGGATTACCACGCCGGTCGCAGCGGTTGGCTGCTGTACGGCCGCGGGTTGAATAAAGCGAGCCTCACCACCTATCAGCGCAAGCTGGGGGCGGCGATGGTGATTGTCGCGGCCTGGTGCGTGGAAGACTATCAGGTTATTCGCCTGGCGGGGTCATTAACGCCACGCGCTACGCGCCTGGCGCACGATGCGGGTCTGGACGTTGCCCCGCTGGGTAAAATCCCGCATTTACGCACACCGGGTCTGCTGGTGATGGATATGGACTCCACGGCGATCCAGATTGAGTGCATCGACGAAATCGCCAAACTGGCCGGCACCGGTGAACTGGTGTCGGAAGTGACCGAACGCGCGATGCGCGGCGAGCTCGATTTCAGCGCCAGCCTGCGTCAGCGCGTCGCCACGCTGAAAGATGCCGATGCCGATATTCTGCGTCAGGTACGCGAAACGCTGCCGTTGATGCCGGGGCTGACTCAGCTGGTGCTCAAGCTTGAAACGCTGGGCTGGAAGGTGGCGATTGCCTCCGGCGGCTTTACCTTCTTCGCCGATCACCTGCGCGATAAGCTGCGTTTAACCGCTGCGGTTGCCAACGAACTGGGTATTCGCGACGGCAAGCTGACCGGCGAAGTGGTTGGTGACATCGTCGATGCGCAGTATAAAGCGAAAACCCTGCTGCAACTGGCTGAGAAACATGAAATTCCGCACGCCCAGACGGTGGCGATTGGCGACGGTGCTAACGACCTGCCGATGATCAAAAAAGCCGGGCTGGGGATTGCGTATCATGCCAAACCAAAAGTGAACGAACAGACGGAAGTCACTATCCGTCATGCCGATTTGATGGGGGTGTTCTGCATTCTCTCCGGCAGCATGAATCAGAAATAAAGAGGTTAACGTGGCGAAAGCTCCTAAACGCGCATTTGTGTGTAATGAGTGCGGTGCGGATTACCCGCGCTGGCAGGGGCAATGTAGCGCCTGCCATGCCTGGAATACCATCACCGAAGTGCGCGTTGCGGCTTCCCCTACGGTCGCACGTAACGAGCGCCTGAGCGGCTATGCGGGCAATGCTGGTGTCGCGAAGGTGCAAAAACTGTCGGATATCAGCCTGGAAGAGCTGCCGCGTTTTTCCACCGGCTTTAAAGAGTTTAACCGCGTACTGGGCGGCGGCGTGGTGCCCGGCAGCGCCATCCTGATTGGTGGTAACCCTGGGGCGGGGAAATCAACCTTGCTGCTGCAAACGCTGTGCAAGCTGGCGGAGCAGATGAAAACCTTGTACGTCACGGGGGAAGAGTCGTTACAGCAGGTTGCCATGCGCGCGCATCGTCTCGGCTTGCCAACCGCCAACCTGAATATGCTCTCCGAAACCAGCATCGAGCAGATTTGCCAGATAGCGGAAGAAGAGCAGCCGAAGCTGATGGTTATCGACTCCATCCAGGTAATGCACATGGCGGATATTCAGTCCTCACCAGGCAGCGTGGCGCAGGTGCGTGAAACCGCGGCCTATCTGACTCGCTTTGCGAAAACACGCGGTGTGGCGATTGTGATGGTCGGCCACGTGACCAAAGATGGCTCGCTGGCGGGGCCAAAGGTTCTTGAGCACTGTATCGACTGCTCGGTACTGCTCGACGGCGATGCCGACTCGCGCTTCCGTACGCTGCGCAGCCATAAAAACCGTTTCGGTGCGGTGAACGAACTGGGCGTATTCGCGATGACTGAACAGGGCCTGCGCGAAGTCAGTAACCCTTCTGCCATCTTTCTGAGCCGCGGTGATGAAGTCACCTCCGGCAGTTCGGTGATGGTGGTATGGGAAGGCACGCGTCCGCTGCTGGTAGAGATTCAGGCGCTGGTGGATCACTCTATGATGGGCAACCCACGTCGCGTAGCCGTTGGCCTTGAGCAGAACCGCTTAGCGATTCTGCTGGCGGTGCTGCACCGTCACGGCGGTCTGCAGATGGCGGATCAGGATGTGTTTGTAAACGTCGTGGGTGGTGTGAAGGTTACCGAAACCAGCGCTGACTTAGCCCTGCTGATGGCGATGGTTTCTAGCCTGCGCGACAGGCCGCTGCCGCAGGATCTGGTGGTCTTTGGTGAAGTGGGGCTGGCCGGGGAAATTCGTCCTGTACCTAGCGGACAGGAGCGTATTTCAGAAGCCGCTAAGCATGGTTTCCGCCGCGCTATCGTGCCGGCGGCAAACGTGCCAAAGAAAATTCCGGAAGGCATGAAGGTCTTTGGCGTGAAGAAGCTCGCCGACGCGCTGGACGTCTTTGACGAACTATAATGTTCAATCCTGGCGGCATATTGCGTCGCCGGTCTCTTTCCCCGGATAGTACCGTGAGTACATCCGGGTTTTTTGTATAATGGGTAGATGGTTTACCCCAATTCAGCAGGAGGCTCTTGTGTCGTCGTTCGACTATCTCAAAACCGCAATTCGTCAGAAAGGCTGTACGTTGCAGCAGGTCGCAGACGCCAGCGGCATGACCAAGGGCTATTTAAGCCAGCTTCTCAACGCCAAAATTAAGAGCCCCAGTGCGCAAAAGCTCGAAGCGTTACACCGCTTTCTCGGGCTCGAATTTCCGCGCCAGCAGAAAAATATCGGCGTGGTGTTCGGTAAGTTTTACCCGCTGCATACCGGCCATATTTATTTGATCCAGCGCGCCTGTAGCCAGGTTGACGAGCTGCACATCATCATGGGTTATGACGACACGCGCGACCGCGCGCTGTTTGAAGATAGCGCTATGTCGCAGCAGCCTACCGTACCGGACCGCCTGCGCTGGCTACTGCAAACCTTTAAATACCAGAAGAACATCCGCATTCACGCCTTTAATGAAGAGGGCATGGAGCCGTACCCGCACGGTTGGGATGTATGGAGTGCGGGCATAAAGACTTTTATGGAAGAGAAGGGCATCGAACCCAACTGGATTTACTCCTCTGAAGAGGCCGATGCGCCGCAGTACCTCGAGCATCTTGGGATTGAAACGGTGCTGATTGACCCGAAACGGACTTTCATGAGCATCAGTGGGGCGCAGATTCGTGAGAATCCGTTCCGCTACTGGGATTACATCCCAACCGAAGTGAAGCCGTTCTTCGTACGTACGGTGGCAATTCTCGGCGGTGAGTCCAGCGGAAAGTCGACGCTGGTGAACAAGCTGGCGAACATCTTCAACACCACCAGTGCCTGGGAATATGGGCGAGACTACGTCTTCTCGCATCTGGGCGGCGACGAGATGGCGCTACAGTATTCCGACTACGACAAAATCGCCCTGGGGCACGCTCAGTACATCGACTTTGCGGTGAAGTACGCCAACAAGGTCGCGTTTATCGACACCGATTTTGTCAGCACCCAGGCATTCTGTAAGAAGTATGAAGGCCGTGAACATCCGTTCGTGCAGGCGCTGATCGATGAATATCGCTTTGACCTGGTTATCCTGCTGGAAAACAACACGCCGTGGGTTGCCGATGGTTTGCGCAGCCTTGGCAGTTCGGTTGACCGCAAAGAATTCCAGACCTTGCTGGTCTCGATGCTCGAAAAGAACAACATCGAATTTGTGCATGTAGAAGAGTCGGACTATGACTCTCGGTTCCTGCGCTGTGTGGAACTGGTGAAAGGATTGATGGGCGATTAACCTTTCGGCACGGTGTCATCGTGGTACCGTGCCGATTTTCATATTCACTGTTAATATTTTATCGTGGATATTATTAAGCTAGAAATATAATAAGTGGCTTCATTTTTATTTTAGCGTTGTTATTATTGAATAATGACTTTATAAATTCGTATTTCCCATCACCATCTATTTCTTAACAACCTCTTGATTTATAGATAAAATATTTTATTTAATGTGAGCTTAATGATAATTTAAGTTTAATTAAATAAGATACTACTGGTCATGATGACAATTAAAAGATAAATTCCACTCTCCAATTTATTTCATTGGGATACATCAAGGGAATGATGTAGTTGTATTTATTTATGGTTTTTATAATTCACTTTAATTAGTGTTTCACCCTCTATTATTCACTCCCTGAAGATGTTCATCCCCTGTGATTTTTTGCTTATCGCTATGGTCGCATAAGGCCAGGGCGGTAGCATGCCTGAATGGAAGCAACATCTTATGGCCAGAAGCGGTATCGATGTCCAGCGTGCAGCGGTTTGCGCGCTATTTCTACGTGAGATCAAAACGCGTTTCGGCAAGTACCGGCTAGGCTACTGCTGGGCCATTCTTGAGCCTGCCGCGCATATGCTGGTTATGCTTGCGGTGTTTGGTTTTGTTATGCACCGCACGATGCCAGATATTTCATTTCCCGTTTTTTTGATAAACGGCATTATCCCCTATTTCCTTTTTAGCCATATTGCCACCCGCTCTATCAGCGCAATCGATGCGAACCAGGGGTTATTTAATTATCGGCCGGTAAAGCCGATCGACACGATCCTGGCAAGGGCATTGCTCGAAAGCCTTATCTACAGCTGCGTCTATATTGTCCTGATGTGCGTGGTCGGAATTGCCGGTGAGGTGTTTAGCGTCACGCAACTCATTACCTTAGTAGTGACGTGGTTGCTATTGATTCTCTTTTCCTGTGGGCTAGGAATGGTGTTTATGGTGGTAGGGAAGACGTTTCCTGAAATGGAGAAGTTTCTGCCTATCCTGATAAAGCCGCTCTATTTCGTCTCCTGCATCATGTTCCCGCTGCACGCCGTACCGCGTGACTATTGGCCCTATCTTCTCTGGAACCCTATCGTGCATATCGTTGAACTGAGCCGCGAATGCGTGGTGGCGGGCTATGAAAGCCAGGGGGTGAGTCTGCCTTATCTGGCCTTTTGTACCCTACTCATGCTGTTTGTCGGGCTTGCGCTGTATCGCCTGTGCGAAGAGGCAATGTTAACATCATGATCCGCATCGAGAATCTCACCAAATCCTATCGTACGCCCCAGGGGCGGCACTATGTCTTTAAAAATCTCAATATTGAACTGCCGAGTGGAAAAAGCGTGGCGCTTATTGGCCGCAATGGCGCTGGGAAATCGACGTTACTGCGTATGATTGGCGGTATAGACCGACCAGATAGCGGCAGGATCGTCACCAACAGTACCATCTCGTGGCCCGTGGGCCTTTCCGGCGGCTTCCAGGGAAGCCTGACTGGACGTGAAAACGTGAAGTTTGTCGCCCGACTGTATGCACAAAAAGGTGAACTGAAAGAGAAGGTCGCATTTGTCGAAGCGTTTGCCGAACTGGGGAAATACTTCGATATGCCGATTAGAACCTACTCGTCAGGGATGCGCTCGCGATTGGGTTTTGGTTTAAGTATGGCGTTTAAGTTTGATTATTATTTGGTTGATGAGGTTACCGCAGTGGGTGATGCCAGATTTAAGCAGAAGTGCGCGGATATGTTCAATGCGCGGCATAAAGAGTCGAGTTTTTTAATGGTATCGCATAGTTTGAATAGTTTGAAAGAGTATTGTGATGCGGCAATTTTTGTTGGTCGTGATAATGAGATTGAATATTGCAATAGCATCGATGATGTTATTAACCGATATAGAGATGACGAGGGTTTATCAGCATAGCAGAAAATATTCAGATAGTTAAAAGGATTAAAGAATGAGGAAGCAATCATCATTAATAAAAAGAATGACAAAGCTCATTCATTCTCCAGGCATATTTTTTCGGGATTATTTTAACAAGAAATACCCAGTGATTCGTAATGAAATATTATGTCCGGAAGTTGAAGAGTCAATTTTAATCAGGCACGATCTTCAATTGGAAAATATCCTGCATGCTGATTTTCCTATTGATGTTGTGTTTACATGGGTTAATGACAAAGACCCTAAATGGCAAGAGAAATATAAACGCTTCAAAATGGTTAATATTGATTCTCATGGTCAATATGCGACAGATACAGCTCGTTTTAGCAATCACAATGAACTCTATTTCTCTGTAAAAAGTGTGCTGACTTATCTCCCCTGGATTAATAATATTTATATCGTCACCGATGAGCAATATCCTGAATGGGTTGATAAATATGAGAATGTTATCGTTGTCGATCATAAAGATATTATACCAGAAAAATATCTGCCGACGTTTAATTCTCATGTTATTGAAGCGCATCTTCATAAAATAAAAGAACTTTCAGAGCATTTCATCTATTTTAATGATGACGTTTTTGTTGCCCGTGAATTGCCACAAGGCCATTTTTTTAAAAGTAACGGTATAGCTTCTATTTTCTTATCACGGAAAAATCTTGTAGAGATGAAAAATAGAGGAGTGACTACCCCAACGTTAAGTGCATCTATACATGCCAGTGAGTTATTAAAAGGTGCCTTTGGTTATGAAGTGTTGACGCCATTGGTCCATACTTATGTGCCACTAAAGAAAAGTATGTTCGAAGAAGTCTGGGGTAAATATTATAATGAAATTGATAGTTTTTTATGTAATAGATTCAGATCAGATTTTGACCTAAATTTAGCAACATTTTTAGTGCCGTGGTTTTCGTATTTTAAGCAGCAATCAATTCCAGCCAGAGATATCTGCTATTATTTTAATATTCGCTCACCTGTTGCCAGAGGGTGCTATTTGGCGTTGCTTAAATATAAAGTAATCTGCGCTCCTCATTCATTTTGCGCTAATGATTTCACATCAACGAGAAAAAATGTAGAAAATTATCAAGGTTCACTAATGGATATGTTAATAAAGTATTTTAGAAAGGGTAATACGGATGTTAAATAAAAAGCTAAAAAAATTAATGCGAAACCCAGGTTTGTTTTTTAGCGATATGCTCGCAAAAAAGAGAAAAAAGGTAAGTGGCCTCTATTCTAAGAAGGTAGATGGTAACTATGAGTATACGGTTGTCTCTGCCGTTTATAATGTCGGGCGATATCTTGATGATTACTTTAAAAGTCTTGTTAATCAGAAACTGAACTTCAAGAAAAATATCTATTTAATTATGGTTGATGACGGCTCTGTCGATGACTCAGCGGCAATTATTAAAAAATGGCAGAGCAAATACCCTGACAACATACTCTATCTCCGAACGGAGAATGGCGGGCAAGCTTCGGCGCGAAATCTGGGCCTTGAGCATGTAAAGACAGAGTGGGTGACGTTTATCGATCCTGATGATTTTGTTGATGTTAATTATTTCTATGAGGTTGACTCTTTTGTCAGTGCAGGAAATGATCAATACTGCATGGTTTCATGTAATGTTGTATTTTACCATGATAATAATAAATCAATAAAAGATTCTCATCCCTTGAACTTTAAATATTCTAAAGGAAATGTGTCATTAAATGTAAATAATCTTAATAAACATATTCAATTATTTTGTAATTCTGCTTTCTTTAAAACCAAAAATATAAATAATTATGGGCTGAAATATAATTCTGAGATCAAGCCTAATTTTGAAGATGGGAAATTTGTTGCTGATTATTTAATGTATCAACAAGCAGGGAAAGTGGCATTTGTTAGTACAGCAACATATTTTTATAGAAAGAGAAGTGATGGCACTTCCACTTTATATTTATCCTGGGACCAGGTTGGGCAGTTTACAATGGTAACCAGAAATGGTTATCTAGCATTGCTAAAAGAATACTATGATAAATTTGGCTATGTACCTATTTTTATTCAGAATACAATTCTCTACCTGGTTATTTGGCATCTTAAAAGACTCATTAACCATGCAGAGCGGGTTTCATTTTTATCAAATGAAGAGAAAAATGAATATATTCAAAATATATTTTCTGTTTTCAAATTCATAGATTCTGATGTAATTAACCGTTTTGATCTTGCTGGTTGTTGGTTTTACCAAAAAATGGGCATGCTTTCTTGTTTTAAAGAACTAAATCCTGAGTTCCAGATTGTATATGTGGAGCGCTACGATAAATATAAAAATATGGTGCAATTGAAATATTTTTGCAGAGGTGAAGGTTTTGAAGATATACAACTTGATGGTGTAAGTGTGCTTCCCGCGTATACTAAGACTGTTAGTCATGATTTCCTTGGATTTGAATTTATTCTCGAAAGAAGACTATGGGTTAATGTTGATGAGGCAAAAGAACTGCTTATTAAGATATCTGATGTTCCTACAAGGATATCGCTGTCAGGGAAGCATTATACTACACCAGTTAATATTGTTGATGTGGTCAGTTGTTTTCAGAATAAGATTCCATTCTATGGTAACCAAAGCAAATATTTATCTTCGTGGGTATTTCTTGATAGAGATTCGCAGGCTGATGATAATGCAGAGCATCTTTATCGTTATGTGATGAATAATCATCCTGAAAAAAGTATCTTCTTTGTTTTAAGAACTGATTCGCATGACTGGGATAGATTAAAGAGAGAGGGTTTTAATCTTTTGGAATATGGCTCTGATGAGCATGTCAATGCACTGAAATCTTGCAGGAAAGTGATCAGTTCGCATATAGATCTTTATGTGGCTAACTATCTTGGTAATGATATGTTAAAAGGTAGGCATTGTATATTCCTACAACATGGCGTCACAAAAGATGATCTTTCCACATGGCTTAATAATAAAGATAATATTGATTGTTTAGTGACTGTGTCTCCATATGAATATAACTCGATAGTAAATGATGGTTCTCGATATATTTACAATGAAAAAGAAGTTGTTCTTACTGGTTTCCCAAGGCATGATTCACTGATTAAATTTAATGATACAGAGAAATTAATCTTAGTTATGCCGACATGGCGTAAAAACATCGTTGGTGATGCTGTTACCCTTGGTAATGAAAGAGCATATAATCCTAATTTTATGCAGACAGAGTTTGCGCTGCATTGGTATAGTTTTGTACATTCTGAGAAATTAAAAGAACTCGTTGAATGTTATCAATATAAGGTTGTGTTCTTCCCTCATGCAAATATACAGCCATATCTTCAGAATTTTGAAGTCCCGGAATACATTGAAATAATTACACACCAGGACGGCAGTATCCAGAACCTGTTTGGTAAAGCGGCAATGATGATAACCGACTATTCATCTGTCGCATTCGAAATGGCGGTTATCAACAAACCTACATTGTACTATCAATTCGATGAAGCTGATTTCTTCTCCGGTGGTCATGCCTACACGAAAGGGTATTTTGATTATCGGGAGCACGGCTTTGGCGATGTCGCCACCACTGAAGAGGCTTTGTTATCAAGCCTTGAGGTGCTGTTAAAGAATGATGCGAAACCCGATGCGATTATCCAGTCACGTATCGACGCTACGTTCCCCTATCGTGACGGACACTGCTGCCAGAGAGTTTATGACGAAATTATCAAACTTGATGCGCCTATGCCCGATGATTATGTTGATGATAATATTTTGCGAGACTATGCCATTCAGTCATTAAATGCGCATCAGATCACTCTGTCTGAGCGTTGGTGGGAACAGTATATTTCTCGAAATACGAATGTTTCCTTAAGCGATAACCTTTTATATGTAACGGTGTTGCGGGAGTCTGGTAAGTTAAATGCGGCAGCTAAATATCTCGAAATGTTATTTTCCTCTTGTGGCGATAATGTTGATTCTTCATTGTACTTATCAAGAGCGTTGCTGATGTTGGCAATGCAGGAATGGAGTTCCGCAATTAATTTCTTTAGAATTTCTGGCGTTAAATCTGTCTCGGATAATTACTACCATTATCTCTTCTGTTTTTTACACTCCAGTGAGTATAAAGCGTTGCCGACTGAATCAATGCTGACGCCTGGTAATGGTCTTTTATTGAGCGCATTTTCACTTTTATCACATTGCCAATATAGGGAAGCTATTGAATTACTTAACTCGGTACCGGTTGATGAGAGTGATGAATATTATCGGTTATTGGTTTTATCCGATGCTTATGCAGGGCTGAAAAATTATCAAGAGGCCATGGGCTGTATTAATAAAGCTGAGTGTCTGCGTGGTGTTGATATTTTTGTTATCTATAAGAAAATAGGCTTGCTCTATGAGCTACAAGAGTGGGAAACAGTGTGCGAGCAATTCTCGACTATTGCTCATGATATAGCATCCCTACCCATTGTTTACGTGTTCTATTATGTGGCGGCACTCTGTCAGCTTGACCAAAAGGATGTGGCCCGAGAACAGTTCGAACGATTGAAACCTGATCATTATGATGAGAGTAATGAATACTTTTATTCAAAAATATGTATTATGCTGGATAAATGGGATTTAGCGGTGAGTTATCTGTCGAAAAACAACTTGGCTAACTCGCAAGCCGTCGAGGATCTGTCAAATGCATTAAGATTCAGCGGGCAGTTGATGCCAGCATTGTTGAATTTAAAAACACAAGAAGAGACTCTGGAGCCTTCAGGTTGGGCCTTAAGGGCTGAGCTTGCACAGCTGAATGATGACTGGGAGGATGCTTATCAAAGCTGGCGTCGTTATTTATCATTAGCCCCGTTACAGGTGACTACCGAGGCTATGACAAAACTTCAGGATTTAAAAAAGTTAAGTGAGTTGGTAAACGTTAATCGGTACTAATGTCACCTTCTTCTGGTTAGTTTTGTTTAGTGATGTTCCTATGTGTGGAGACAGCCTTATCAGCGATAAAGGCATGAGCATTTACCCGATTAGGTTGCTCCACACTGGCATTATGCTTTCCGTAAAATACTTCATTTATCTGCGTCGTTTCCAACAAATATCCACGAAACTTACCCAACAACTTCATATCCGGGCGGAAGCCCGCCGTCCAGAACTGGTGCAGATGCCCCTGATACGTCAACCCTTTCATGTCGTACAGGGCATCACCCATCACCTTCAGCGATTTATTGTGTATCAGCGCAGACAGCCCCGCCGTACTGTTAATCGTCACCATCGCTTTTGCGTGCTTCAGCATTTCCGGCATCGGTAGGTCGTGCACATAGAGCACGCGATTCCGGACCCCATATTTTTTACTGAGGCGCTTAATCAAGGGAGCATACAAACGGTGGCCGCGATCCATTGGATGGTGTTTAAACACGAGAAACTTTGTCGCTGGGGCTTTGGTCGCGAAAGAGTAAATCACATCATTAATATACTCGCGAACGTCGTTATATGGGCTGTGCTGCCGAATCTGGCTGTCGTTGTAGACCTGTAAAATGGCCAGGTAAAAACGATTATCCAGCTGGTTTTGCAAGCGCGGGAGCATATGCCGTTCGCTGAAGGCATACCAGTGTTTACGCCTCCACGCTCGGATCCAGCATCGCATCTCATACCACGGAGAGAACGACTTGTGGTGCCGATAGTGTGGGTACTGCTTTTGGTGAAACCAGCCAATCAGATAATACCAGGTTGCATGCCAGTAGCGCAGGCGCGTGGAGGGTTTCAGTGATTGAATAACGCGTGGCGGCATCTCCGGCAACTGGCGATAAAAGTCGGGTTCCTGAGGGAGGGAAGAGTAGGCGTTAACGCCGCCTACCTCAAGCGTAATGAAATGAGGACGCAAGTAGCCTTCTTCGAACGCCAGAAACCGCAGTCCCTTTGCGTTAGCCCACTGGCGCGCCGCCTGGTGCAAAGGGCGGCAATCGCCAAAACAGACCAGCGTGTCAAAGGGATAGGTTTGCCAGACTTCTTTAAGCCAGCGGGCAAACTGAGCGGGGGTTTGGGTGTAGTACAGCACGGAGCGCTGACGGCAATAAAAATGGTCACCGCCGTTAAACACAACGTTGACGGCCTCTCGCCCTTTACTCTCCAGCCAACCGGCTAGATCAGAAAAGAAGGGGCCCATTGGGCCTTGTAAAAGCAAATAGCGCTTACCTGCCAGCAGGTTGTTCATTGCGGTGCTTTCCATGCACCCTCCTGATTTTATTTGAATTTTACGCGGTAAAAATTGATGGCCTTGCGACTCAGACGTACCAGTCGATTGGCTTTTTTCTTTGCCGCCATATCGGGGCGGGTTTGCGTCATCAGCCACGCCGCAGCTGCTTCGGCCGTGATGACGCGCTGGTCATGCGGGTGGATATAGGTTGGGTAGGCAATGAGAGTCTGGTAGATGAGATCCTGCAGCGTTAACGACCGCTGGCGACGAGCATTGGGGTGTTCATCCACGGTAAGCCCCCATCCGGCGTAAAACGGTTGGCCGTAGCAGTACACCAGCTTACCGTGCAGCAGCGCTTCAAACCCGGACAGTGAGGTCATGGTGTGGAGTTCATCGGCCTGCTGAATGCACTCGATAATATCGGCATCAAGCGCCACGCAGTCGGCAAGGCTCGTCATCTCTTCTTCAGTAATGTGGCCGGGACGGTTACCGGTGAGCACGTCGGGGTGCGGTTTATAAATAATAAATGCATCTGGATGACGCTCGCGTACGGTACGCAGGAGTGTCAGGTTGGTATTGATGCTGAGTGTTCCCGTCGCGATGGAGGCATCGTTCTCCACCTGCCCTGGAACCAGCAGCACCCGCTTATCCCCGGTCGCCGGACGCTGCCAGCGTTTACCGAGGTTATACTTACTGAGCTTATTCTTCACCAGATGCTGATGGAGTTGCGAAGCTCGCTGCTGCTGTTCGACGGTCAGGAGAGAGTGGCTGAGCAGCTTCTCCAGATCGCTGGGGCGAGTGGCATCGTAGTAAATCCCTGTCTTGTCGAGCACCAGCGAAAGCGGAGGTAACAGATCTGAACCAAGGCCTGATGAACGTAGAAAGCCATCTTCCATTCTCCAGATAGGGAGGTTGCCTTCTGCCGCCTTATCTTTCCAACGCGCCTCGCCTTGAATTCCCCAGACGATGCACGCTGTCGCCTCTTTGCTGCGGCGGGAGAAACTCACCTGATTATCCGTCGTGCGTAAAAAGGGCTTCACAACGCTGCTTTTCCAGAGCGTCATACCCGGCGCCCATAAATACCCTCGCCGGGCGAGTTGGTGGGTTCGATTCAGATGCAGATAGTCCAGCACGTCGAAAAGCGTGGCCCGTTCGCCGGCGTAGGGGTCAATATAGCGGGTGTAGCGGAGCCAGGCGGCGCTGACCAGCGCCGTTAGCGGTGCAGAACCACGCCGTGCGGCAAGCGCTGGCGCATCAGGGTGCCGATCGTCTGTTAGCCCCCATCCGGCATACCAGGGCAGCCCGAAACAGACAACACGTTTACCGGCCATCAGCGCTTCGATACCGTACTGCGACGTTGCGGTGTAGACCGTGCTGACGTGTTGCAGCAAAGACTGCGGGCTAACGTCTTCGACGAACAGCCGGATTCGTGGGTTGGCTGGCAGTGCGTTGAAATAGCCGCGTTTTTTACCACTCAGCACGTCAGGATGCGTTTTAACCCAGATTTCGGCCTGTGGATGCTCGCGACAGGCGCTGGAAAGCATGGCGGCAAACTGGTGTTCGTTTGCTCCGCCTAGTTTCACGGAGATATCACCAAAGGTCTGGTCGATAACCAATACGATCTCTTTGCCCGTTGAGCGCTCTGAAAAGGGCGGGGCATGGTTATATTTTGAGAGATCGTAGTTAACCATCATGGCGATAGCGCGCAGCGCGTCGCCTTCCTGATAGGGGTCGGCGGCGGCTATCTGAATCAGTTTTTCCAGCCGACTGGGCGTGCGGGCATCGTAGTAAATGCCCAAATCATCTACCACCATTGCCAGCGGCGGTGCGCCATTTACGCCTAGCCCTAGCGAACGGGTAAAACCATCTTCCAGTCGTAGGATGGGAATACCGGCCTGCCGGGCCAGTTTGATGGGACGCTGCGCTGAAGGGCGATCTCCCCATACCGCGATGGCGCGAAGGCGGATTGACGCGAGGTTGCTGTGGGGCGTCAGCTTGATGCCGGGTTCACCGAGAAACGCCTCAAGGTGCGGCGTCTTCCAGAGGCCTGATGAATAAATGCCAATCATCCTGATTACATTCTCTATCGCTATGATGAGGTAGCGGCGGAATAGCCCGCCGCTCTTATCGGGTTTTACAGATCCAAAATCACTTTTGCCGCAACGGCCAACTGGTAAAGGATGGTAGAAATGCCGCGCGTAACCTCAATGTTCTTCGATTCATATTTCGGCAGAACCATAATTTCATCGCCCGCTTTGATGGTATTAACATCGTCGGCGTTTAGCGCTTCGCCATCCTGGCGAATCACGATGATTTTCGACTGCCCGGACTTTTGCGTCAGGCCGCCGCATTTTTTAATATAATCATCAACATCAAGCTTCTCCTGCCAGCTGACTGCGTTGGGAAACAGCACCGAACCGTGCACCATCACCAGCGACGTTTTCTCTGGGATGGTGACGACGTCGCCATCCTCCAGCAGTACCGAATCGAGATTACTTTCATTGAGAACGACCTGGCCTTTGGGGACGACGCTGCGGGCTTTAGCCACAAATCGGCTCACCAGCTGTGCTTCCTGAACGCGCAGACGCGCTTCTTCCTGGGTGGCGGACTGAGAGGAGAGGGAAGCTTCTTCCAGCTTCTGTAAGGAGAGATCGAGCATCTCTTTTTGTCGCAGGGCGACGGACTGGCGATACAGCTGAATGCTGTCCATCCGCGACATGCTATTAGTTCTGATCTGCGAGAGCACCTGCTTCATCGTGCTGCCGTAAGGCAGAACCAGCGCGTGCTCGCCGGAATGCGCGCCTTCAATGCGCACCTGGATTGTGCCCGCGTAGCGGTCGGAACTGATAATCAGCTTGTCGCCATCCTGCAGGCTTCTCCCGGTCGCGCTACCCAGCGGGTAGTATTCTGTCCGCTTGACCGTACCCTGCTGACGTACGATGGTGAAGTGAGTTGAGCCTGGCTTAGGTCGCGCCCAGTTCAGGGCCTCCTGAACGGGAATGGAACCTTCAGAAAACTCGAAGTCGTAACCGTTATAAACGTCGCCCTCAACGCTAAAAGTCTGTTTTCTGGCGCCAACCACAATGGTATCGCCATCGGCAAACTGCGAGAGCGCCAGCGTGCCGTTAAGCAGAAAATCGTACAAATTGACGCGGGTACGCGTTGATTTCCCGCGTTTTATCGCGATATCAACGTAGCTGCCACGTTCGCTGTCCACGCCTCCGGCTTTGCTCAGATAAGAGAGCAATGAATCCGACGCCACGCCGCCGTACAGCCCAGGATTTTTGACATACCCGGTGACAAAGACTTTCACCGGCTGAGCCTGCAGCAATGAGGCATATACGTTGACGTTAGATTGGTACACCTCTTTTACCTTGGTGGTGACCAGGCTATTGAGTTGGCTGTTGGCGACGCCGGTGACTTTTAGCGGACCAATATTCGGCACAAAAATATTACCTTTAGGATCGACCGTCAGCGCGCCGTCGAAGGCAAATGCCCCCCAGAGGCGAACCTGTACGGTATCGCCGAGCCCAATTACATAGTTCGGGTTAAAGCCGATACTGGCACCGCTATCCGCAGACGTGCCGGTAAAGAGTTGGGCGCCGAACATCCGGCTATTGGAGGGGAACAGCGGCGGAGGCGGTGTGTTATCAAAACCGCTGGCGTCGGCGGCGCTACCGTTTTGCGGCGTTAGCACAGAAGGGAGCGGGGCCGCGCCGGTCAATTCAGGGTCTGCCGTTACGCCAACGGCAAAAGAGGTGCTCGATTGCAGTAACAGAAATAAGAAAATGAGTGTAGCTCGTTTCATAGAGAATCCGTTTCAGTGTTGGCGTTAGCGTCAGTCGCGATGATCTTCAATAATGGTCAGCAGTAATCGGGCTACCCCGTACAGCAGGCAGCAGACCAGCAGCCAGCTCATCAGCAGGTAAGGGATGTTGGGAAACGTCGACTCTTGTGCCAGTTGCGGGGTGCTGATGGTGGCGAGCGTTTTTAACTTTCTGGCGCTTTCTACTCGCGTTTTTTCAAAGGCTTTGAGCGCGAGCGCGTACAGATCGCCTTCAAAAACGGCCTGCGACTTTATCTCTTCAAAATCGGCCGCCATGCTGTTGAGCTTTTTGCCTTCGGGGGCGGTGATCTTGCTTTGTTCTTGATCGATTTGAGATTGCAAAGAGGTAATGGCGTTCCTGGCGCTGACCACCTGAGGCGCATCGCTACGCAGGTAGGTCAGTAGGTTGCGGAGATCTGCCTCCATCTCAATTTTTTTCGCCAGTAGCGTATTCACCAGCGTGGTAGCCGCCTCCGCAGAGGCCAGCGGATCCAGAATATTGTGGTTGTTCTGATAGGTGATTAACGCTTGTTTGCTGGTGTTTAATCGGGATCTGGCCTGCTGTAGTTGCTCTTCCGCAAACGTCATCTGTTCACGGGATATCTGGTGAGACAGTTCATTGATAAAGCGCTCCGATTCTTTGAGTACGGCGCGGTTAAATTGAAGGGCAAATTCAGGAGTAAATCCCTGCGTCTGGATGGTCAGCAGGCCATTTTTTTCATCATAGTTCACCGAAATGCGCTGGCGATAATAGTCCAGCAGTCGTTCATTCGTGGTCTTCGCTGATAAGTGATAAAAAATATCTAAGCCGCTCTCACCAAATGCCTGATGGAAATTCAGCTGCTTATCGAGAATATGCATCATATCCGGAGAATTTATATATTCTTTAAGATACAGTGAATCTTCGGCCGATGAAGAGGTTGACCCCCCTAATAACAGGCCGACGTTCAGGCTGGCACTATCAATATCCGCAGGGCGTTTAACGGCCACTTTTGATTCGCTGACAAACCGCGGTTCGCTGAAGATAAATAGATAAATGAGCAGCAGTAGCATGGGGGCGGCGATCATCATTCGCCACAGGTGGCGTTGTATTTCAACGTGCTGCAGTTCGTTGGCTATCTTGCGATAGTTTTTTGCTGTTGCCAGTAATATCGCCGATATGCGCGGAGAAATTATTTTCATAGCTTCGCTGATTTAAACCTTTTTAATAGATATAAAATAGTTATTATGAATAATGGGTTTACCGTCATGCGTAGCGATAAAGATAGAAAAATAAGACATGTCAATTCCTTATGAATGTCATTGATTTATTATTTAAATGGCACTGTTATTGCGGATTTGCTTCGTGAATAAATTAAAAGTGAAGTAGTCTGTTTTATTCGAAGAGGTATTTTTAACACAGCTATTGAACTATCTCAATCCTGATGGAAAAGAAATGCGGTGAATGATAATAATCATATTTGAATATGTTATTGAATGGTTTTGAAATATAAATGGAGAATTTATTTTTGTACTAAATAAAAGGCGAATAACCGAAGTTATTCGCCTGATGAAGATTACTTGGCGATACGTTTGTACTTGATACGTTTCGGCTCCAGCGCATCAGCGCCCAGCGTGCGTTTCTTATACTCTTCGTATTCGGTGAAGTTACCTTCGAAGAACTCAACCTTACCTTCATCCTGGTAGTCCAGAATGTGGGTGGCAATACGGTCGAGGAACCAACGGTCGTGCGAGATAACCATTGCGCAGCCTGGGAACTCCAGCAGGGCGTTTTCCAGCGCGCGCAGGGTTTCGATATCCAGGTCGTTTGTGGGTTCATCGAGCAGCAGCATGTTGCCGCCAACCTGCAGCAGCTTCGCCAGATGCAGACGACCGCGCTCACCGCCGGACAGTTCGCCTACGCGTTTGCCCTGGTCGACGCCTTTGAAGTTAAAGCGGCCAACGTACGCACGGCTTGGCATTTCGATGTTGCCAACCTTCATGATATCCAGCCCGCCGGACACTTCTTCCCACACGGTTTTGCTGTTATCCATCGCGTCACGGAACTGGTCAACGGACGCCAGCTTCACGGTTTCACCCAGGGTGATGGTACCGCTATCAGGCTGTTCCTGACCGGACATCATGCGGAACAGGGTGGATTTACCCGCGCCGTTCGGGCCGATGATGCCGACGATAGCGCCTTTCGGCACTGAGAAGCTCAGGTCGTCGATCAGTACGCGATCGCCGTAGGATTTACGCAGATTGCTCACTTCAACGACTTTATCGCCCAGGCGTGCGCCAGGTGGAATAAACAGTTCGTTGGTTTCGTTACGCTTCTGGTATTCGGTATTGTTCAGCTCTTCAAAGCGTGCCAGACGGGCCTTGCCCTTAGACTGACGGCCTTTAGCGCCCTGACGTACCCACTCCAGCTCCTTCTCAATGGATTTACGGCGAGCCGCTTCCTGAGAAGCTTCCTGAGCCAGACGCTGATCTTTCTGCTCCAGCCAGGAGGAGTAGTTACCTTCCCACGGAATACCTTCACCGCGGTCAAGCTCGAGGATCCAACCGGCAACGTTATCGAGGAAGTAACGGTCGTGGGTAATCGCCACAACGGTACCTTCGAAGTCGTGCAGGAAGCGTTCCAGCCAGGCCACAGATTCTGCATCCAGGTGGTTAGTTGGTTCGTCGAGCAGCAGCATATCTGGCTTTTCGAGCAGCAGGCGGCACAGCGCGACGCGGCGGCGTTCACCACCGGAGAGTTTTTCGATTTTCGCGTCCCAGTCCGGCAGACGCAGCGCATCAGCGGCGCGCTCCAGCTGCACGTTCAGGTTGTGACCGTCGTGCGCCTGGATAATTTCTTCGAACTTACCCTGCTGGGCGGCCAGCTTGTCGAAGTCGGCGTCTGGTTCAGCATACTTCTCGTACACTTCGTCCAGGCCTTTCAGCGCGTTAACCACTTCGGCAACGGCTTCTTCAACCGATTCACGAACGGTATGTTCAGGGTTCAGCTTGGGTTCCTGCGGCAGGTAACCAATCTTGAGACCCGGCTGTGGGCGAGCTTCGCCTTCGATATCGGTATCGATACCGGCCATGATGCGCAGCAGGGTGGATTTACCGGCACCGTTCAGGCCCAGAACACCGATTTTTGCGCCAGGGAAGAAGCTCAGCGAGATGTTTTTAAGAATATGACGTTTCGGCGGAACCACTTTGCCGACACGATGCATGGTATAAACGAATTGAGCCACGTTGGACTTCGCCTCTTTTATAGTGAATAGAGTTTTTCAAAGGCGAAGTGTAGCTGTTTTCAACGTTCAATCCCAGCAGGCAAATTCAGGTGTGCTACGTCGCATTTAAAACGTAAAAAAGTGTTCATGGCGTGGCGTATTAGCCGATCAGTCGTTAGCATCAATTTATTACGCGGCATGATGCTGTACTGACGTAACGTGACAACGAGGAAGAGCTTGTGCAAAAAGCCAAACAAATGACGTGGCGTCTGCTGGCGGCAGGAGTCTGTTTGCTGACGGTGAGCAGCGTAGCCCGCGCAGATACCTTGGATCAGCAGCGAAGCCGCTATGCGCAAATCAAACAGGCCTGGGATAACCGCCAGATGGATGTGGTCGATCAACTGATGCCGACCCTACGTGATTACCCGCTGTACCCCTATCTGGAATATCGGCAGCTATCGGGTGACTTGATGAATACGCCGGCGCTGGCGGTGACCAACTTTGTGCAGGCTAACCCTACGCTTCCGCCTGCGCGCACCTTAAGAAACCGCTTTGTGAATGAACTCGCCCGCCGGGAAGACTGGCGCGGGCTGCTGGCGTTCAGCCCGGAGAAGCCAGGAACGGTAGAAGCGCAGTGCAACTACTACTATGCCCAATACGCCGTGGGCGATACTCAGGGCGCCTGGGATGGCGCAAAAACGCTGTGGCTGACGGGGCAAAACCGCCCGAATGCCTGCGATAAGCTGTTTGGCGCATGGCGTGCTTCTGGTACTCAGGATCCTCTGGCTTACCTTGAACGTATTCGACTGGCGATGAAAGCGGGCAATACCGGTCTGGTGAAAGCGCTGGCGTCACAGATGCCATCGCAGTATCAAACTATTGCTACGGCGATTACCGATCTCGCCAATAACCCGAACAACGTACTGACCTTTGCTCGCAGCACCGGCGCGACCGATTTTACCCGCCAGCTGGCGGCGGTCGCCTTCAGCAGCGTGGCACGTCAGGATGTTGAAAATGCGCGCCTGATGATCCCTACATTGGTGCAGGCGCAGCAGCTGAATGACGATCAGACCCAGGAGCTGCGCGATATCGTCGCCTGGCGCTTGATGGGCAACGACGTGACCGATGAGCAGGCGCGCTGGCGTGATGACGCCATCATGCGTTCGCAGTCAACGTCGCTGATTGAGCGTCGTGTGCGCATGGCGTTAGGCACGGGCGACCGCGCTGGGCTCAACACCTGGCTGGCACGGTTGCCGATGGAGGCCAAAGACAAAGATGAGTGGCGCTACTGGCAGGCCGACCTGCTGATGGAGCGCGGGCGTGATGATGAAGCGCGGTCTATCCTGCTGGCTTTAATGCAGCAGCGCGGTTTTTATCCGATGGTTGCCGCGCAGCGTCTGGGCGAACCTTATCCGTTGCGAGTTGAGAAAGCGCCGGGCACCATCTCGTCGACGCTGACCGGCGGCGCGGAAATGGCGCGGGTGCGCGAACTGATGTACTGGAATCAGGACAACACCGCCCGTAGCGAATGGGCCAATCTGGTGAGCAGCCGTAGCCAGACAGAGCAGGCCCAGCTGGCGCGCTATGCGTTTGATCAGCGTTGGTGGGATCTCAGCGTGCAGGCCACCATTGCTGGCAAACTGTGGGATAACCTACAGGAGCGGTTCCCGCTGGCCTATAACGATCTGTTTGTTCGCTACACCACAGGGAAAGACGTGCCTCAAAGCTATGCAATGGCGATAGCTCGTCAGGAGAGCGCGTGGAATCCGAAGGTGAAGTCACCGGTTGGGGCAAGCGGCCTGATGCAGATTATGCCGGGTACCGCGACCCATACGGTGAAGATGTTTAATCTGCCGGGCTACAGTAATCCTGTGCAACTGCTGGACCCGGAAACCAATATCAATATTGGGACTAGCTATCTGCAGTACGTCTACCAGCAGTTCGAAAACAACCGTATCTTCGCCTCTGCGGCCTATAATGCCGGGCCTGGACGCGTACGCACCTGGCTTGGTAACAGCGCCGGGCGTATCGATGCGGTGGCGTTTATCGAAAGTATCCCGTTCTCTGAGACTCGCGGCTACGTGAAGAACGTGCTGGCCTATGACGCTTACTATCGTCACTTTATGGGGCAGAAAGAGGATGTGCTTAGCAGCAATGAGTGGCAACGACGTTACTGATGCGTAAGACCTGTGTTATGCTTGTACTCGTTTAAGAGTACAAGCATAACATGGTGGCCCGACATGACCCAACAATCCCCTTATTCCGCCACGGTGGCGGAGCAGCGCAACCAGGAGTGGCTTCGCTTTGTGGAGCTTCTGCGTCTGGCGTATACCGATGAGCTTGCGCTGCCGTTACTCAATCTGATGATGACCCCGGACGAGCGTGAAGCGCTGGGAACCCGCGTGCGCATTATTGAAGAGCTGCTGCGCGGTGAGATGAGCCAGCGTGAGCTGAAAAATGAGCTGGGCGCGGGGATCGCGACGATCACCCGTGGATCGAACAGCCTGAAATCGGCGCCGGTAGAATTGCGCCAGTGGCTGGAACAAACCCTGCCAAAAACCTAATCAGCTATCCTGCAGGTTACCGACGATACAGGTCGTTATGGAAGGGGCTAAGCGCCAGCACCACCGCCTGATGATAGACGCTGCTGCGCGTGAGTACGCCCGCAGTGAATACGCCGATAGCGCCTTCTTTATTGCCAATCTTATCAATGCCGGTGTACTTCGACATCACCGGCCCCAGCGCTTCCCCGGCGCGAACCTGCTCAAGAATAGCTTCTGGCAGCGGTAGAGTGGCGGAGCGGGCTTCTCCGCGCTGTACGCCTCTCTCAATGACTACCCAGCTGAAGGTGGCGCCTTCATCGATCCCTGCCTCAATGGCAACCCAAAAATCCGCGTTCGGATGAGCCTCGCGCGCGTTGGCGACGCGGTTACGTGCGCCGGCACGCGTCTCAATGCTACCGAACGGCTGCTCAGGTACACCGGTATCGACGGAAACAGGAGTGATTTGGCAGGATCCTTCACCAAAAATCTGGTCAAATGCGGCAAGAATTGCCTGAATTTTGGCAGGATTGGTGGTAGCAGCGACAACTTGATGCATAATCTACACAACTCAGCTAATAAAATGTCATCGCAGTATAACGGATAAAAAACATGTTACAGGTATATCTTGTTCGCCATGGCGAAACGCAGTGGAACGCCGAACGGCGTATTCAAGGCCAGTCCGATAGCCCACTGACGGCTAAAGGAGAACAGCAAGCTGTACAGGTCGGCGACCGCGTACGCACCTACGGCATTACGCACGTCATTGCCAGCGATCTGGGCCGTACGCGCCGTACCGCCGAGATCATTGCGGATGCTTGCGGCTGTGGCGTGACGTTCGATGCGCGTCTGCGCGAGCTTGATATGGGCGTGCTTGAGCAACGCCATCTCGATTCGCTAAGCGCGGAAGAAGAGGCGTGGCGTCGGCTGGTGGTCAACGGTACGCC
Organism: Kluyvera sp. EC_51; assembly: GCF_019584505.1. Taxonomy (NCBI): domain Bacteria; kingdom Pseudomonadati; phylum Pseudomonadota; class Gammaproteobacteria; order Enterobacterales; family Enterobacteriaceae; genus Kluyvera; species Kluyvera sp. EC_51. The sequence continues at coordinate 77,446 of NZ_VDAG01000089.1, forward strand.
GGACGGACGTATTCCTGAAGGTGAGTCGATGCAGGAGCTGAGCGTGCGCATGCGCGCCGCGTTGAACGCTTGTCTCGATCTGCCTGCTGGCAGTCGGCCGCTGCTGGTGAGCCACGGTATTGCACTTGGCTGCCTGGTCGGTACGATCCTGGGGCTGCCAGCCCATGCGGAACGCCGCTTACGCCTGCGTAACTGCTCTATCTCAAGGGTGGATTATCAGGAAAGCCTGTGGCTGGCGCCGGGATGGGTGGTAGAAACGGCAGGGGATGTCTCGCATCTGGACACCCCTGCGTTGGATGAGCTGCAGCGTTAACGACGAATCGGGATCAGGTACTCGCAGCGCAGTTGAATAGGCGGTTCCTGATTCCGGGCTTCATCCTGCGGGAAGAAGCGCTCGATATCCTGGCCCTTACGGCGCGTCAGATTCAGCATCGGCATGCAGGTGCCGTACAGGGTCAGGATAAACTCCTGCAGGCCTGTTCCCAGCCCTTCATAGGTAAACATGACGTATTCGCCGCCCTCAAGGGTCACCGGATGCGCATTGTTGATATGGCCGTTTGCCAGCTCCGGCGTCAGCGCCGTGGTGTAGAACACCTCTTGCTCATCGTCTTTTTCCAGGCTTGGGCGCGGCTCATGCAGGCCGTAGAGCATTGGCGGAATTGACGGCGAGTTGCCGAGGAAGTCGGTCCAGAACTGAACGCGCATCTGCTGGCGGAAATCGGAAATCTCTTCCAGTTTACAGGTGTAGCTCTGGGTTACCCCTACCAGGTGGGTGGTAGGCAGCGTGATGAACTCGTACTGCGGCATCGCAAACTCACCCAGGCGCAGCGGCGGACGCATCCCGAACGAACTCCAGTCCGGAGAACGGCGGTACAGCGCGGGCGTTAACGCAAACTGCTTCTTAAACGCGCGGGTAAAGGTTTGCTGGGAATCAAAACGATATTGCAGCGCAATATCAAGGATAGGGCGCGCGGTCAGACGCAACGCAACGGCAGATTTAGACAGACGGCGAGCGCGGATATAAGCGCCGATAGCATGGCCGGTAACGTCCTTGAACATACGTTGCAGGTGCCACTTGGAATAACCCGCTTTTGCCGCCACATTATCCAGCGATAAAGGCTGATCTAAATGCCCTTCCAGCCAAACGAGGAGATCGCGAATAATTCCAGCCTGATCCATAAAATGCCCTCATCCTTAATTTCGTAGGTGCCTGTTACCAAAGTAGCGGATAATAGCATCTTTTGCTGTTTTAGCATTCAGTGTTTTTTTTGTGCATAAGTGCGATTTTACATTAGAAATAAGGCTGATTTTTGTAAAGCTGTGATCTTTAAATACTTTCCTGGCTGATGTTGAATAATTCTTCAATGCAATCGACGAAAATGGTAACAATATGAAATACAAGAAATTAATGGCTGGTCTGTTATTAAGTCTCTCTAGCCTGGGCGCTCACGCGGAGCAGATTGGTTCTGTTGATACGGTTTTCAAAATGTTTGGTCCCGATCATAAAATCGTGGTGGAAGCTTTTGACGATCCGGATGTCAAAAACGTAACCTGCTACGTCAGCCGCGCCAAGACCGGTGGCATCAAAGGCGGATTAGGTCTGGCGGAAGATACTTCCGATGCTGCCATCTCCTGCCAGCAGATTGGGCCGGTGGAGCTCAGCGATAAAATTAAGAACGGCAAAGCGGAAGGGGACGTGGTCTTTAAGAAACGCACGTCGCTGGTGTTTAAATCACTGCAGGTCGTTCGTTTCTACGATGCAAAACGTAACACGCTGGCCTACCTTGCCTATTCCGATAAGGTGGTGGACGGTTCGCCGAAAAATGCCATTAGCGCAGTGCCTATTATGCCGTGGCGCGAGTAACAGGGACGCTTTATGCAACAGGCAGTGGTCTGGTTAGTTGAAGATGAACAGGGAATTGCAGATACGCTTATCTACATGCTTCAGCAGGAAGGATTTAGCGTTGAAGCATTTGAGCGCGGCCTGCCCGCGCTGGAAAAAGCGCACCGCTGCCAGCCTGACGTGGTGATTCTCGACGTTGGGCTGCCGGATATCAGCGGCTTTGAACTGTGCCGACAGCTGTTGGCACGGTTTCCGGCGCTGCCTGTTCTGTTCCTTACCGCTCGCAGCGATGAGGTCGATCGCCTGCTGGGGCTGGAGATTGGCGCGGACGATTATGTGGCTAAACCGTTTTCTCCCCGCGAAGTGTGCGCCAGAGTCCGCACGCTGCTCAGACGCGTGACCAAGTTTTCTACCCCCTCGCCGGTGGTGCGCGCCGGTCATTTTGAGCTTAACGAACCGGCGGCGTTGGTGAGCTGGTTTGATACGCCGCTGCCGCTGACGCGCTACGAATTCCTGCTGCTGAAAACGCTGCTGGCCTCTCCAGGGCGTGTCTATTCCCGCCAGCAGCTGATGGACATCGTCTGGGCCGACGCGCAGGAGAGCTTCGACCGAACGGTGGATACCCATATCAAAACGCTGCGCGCTAAGTTACGCGCCGTGAACCCCGATCTTTCGCCGATCAATACCCATCGCGGCATGGGATACAGTCTGAGGATCCTCTGATGCGCATAGGCATGCGGCTGCTGCTGGGCTACTTTCTGATTGTTGCCGTGGCCGCCTGGTTTGTGCTGTCGATCTTTGTCCAGGAAATTAAGCCGGGAGTTCGTCGTGCCACGGAAGGGACGCTTATCGATACCGCTACGCTGCTGGCCTCGGTAGCGCGTGACGATCTGCTTTCTGGCGATCCGGCTCATGGCCAGTTGGCCAGGGCGTTTGAGCGTCTGCATAACTCTCCGTTTCGCGCCAATATCGGCGGTATTAGCAAAGTGCGTAACGAATACCATGTCTATATGACGGATGCGCAGGGGAAGGTGCTGTTTGATTCTACGGGGCAAGCCGTAGGGCAGGACTATTCTCGCTGGAACGACGTCTGGCTTACGCTGCGTGGGCAATACGGTGCGCGTAGCACGCTGCGGGATCCTGCCGATCCTGAAAGTTCGGTGATGTATGTCGCCGCACCGATTATCGACGGCGGGAAGACTATCGGCGTACTGAGCGTCGGGAAACCGAACGCCGCGATGGCGCCGGTGATCAAACGCAGCGAGCGGCGGATCCTGTGGGCGAGCGCAGTATTATTAGGGATCGCGCTGGTGATTGGGGCTGGTATGGTCTGGTGGATTAACCGCTCGATTGCCAAACTCACCCGCTACGCTGACGCCATCACCGAAGACCAGCCGGTGGCGCTGCCGTCGCTTGGCAGCAGCGAGCTGCGTCGGCTGGCGCAGGCGCTGGAAAGCATGCGCCTGAAGCTGGAGGGGAAGAACTATATTGAGCAGTACGTCTATGCGTTGACCCATGAGCTGAAAAGCCCGCTGGCGGCGATTCGCGGCGCGGCGGAGATTCTGCGAGAAGGCCCACCGCCCAGCGTGGTGGCCCGTTTTACCGATAATATTCTGCGTCAGAATGCCCGTATGCAGCTTTTGGTGGAAACGCTGCTGCGCCAGGCGCGACTGGAGAATCGCCAGGAGGTCGTGCTGGTGCCGGTGGCCGTCGAGGCGCTGCTGGCGCAAATTGTTGAAGCGCGCAGCGTGCAGCTTGCGGAGAAACACATTGCCGTGACCATTGATGCCCAGCCGCTGCATGTGGCAGCGGATGCCGCCTTACTGGAGCAAGCGCTGGGCAACTTACTGGATAATGCCATCGATTTTACCCCGGAAAAGGGGGCTATCACCCTGAGCGTACAGCAGCAGGGTGAGCAAGTACTACTTCTCGTGGCCGACAGCGGCAGCGGTATTCCCGACTACGCGTTGCCGCGTATTTTTGAGCGATTCTATTCGCTGCCGCGTGAAAATGGCCTCAAGAGCAGCGGTCTTGGCCTGGCGTTCGTCCGTGAAGTTGCCCGGCTCTTCAAAGGTGAAATCACCCTGCGTAACCGCCCGGAAGGGGGCACTGAAGCCGTTTTAAGACTTCACCGTCACTTCACATAGCTTCAAATTCTCCCCACATAGCAGGCGTACTTTGCGGTTATTGCAAAGGAGAACGCTATGTTGAAATCCCCCCTGTTCTGGAAAATTGTCACCCTGGGTGGCGCGATGGTGCTGTTGTTAATTCCGTTGATGATGGTTCGACAGGTTATCGTCGAACGGGCTGATTACCGAGGTGAAGTGGAGGACTCGATCCGCCAAAGCACCAGCGGGCCGCAAAAAGTGGTGGGGCCGCTGATTGCGATTCCTGCCACCGAGCTATACACCCGAATGGAAGATGATAAAGAGGTGACGCGGCAGCGTAACTTCATCCACTTCTGGCTGCCGGAGTCGCTGATGGTGGAGGGTAACCAGAACGTAGAAGCGCGGCAGATTGGTATTTATCAAGGTCAGGTGTGGCATACCGATACGGTCATCAACGCCAAATTTGACGTATCCCGCCTGAGCGAGCTGGATAAGCCCGGCGTCACGCTGGGTAAGCCGTTTATTGTGGTGGGCGTTGGTGATGCGCGAGGCATTGGCGTAGTGAAGGCGCCGCAGATGAATGGGACGACGCTGGTTGCTGAACCGGGAACAGGGCTGGCACAAAACAAAGAGGGGATGCATATCCCGCTGCCGGATAACTGGCGGCAGAATCTTGATTTGAACATGTCGCTTAATTTAAGCGGCACCGGCAGCTTCTCGGTGGTCCCCGTTGGCCGCAGTAGCGAAATGCGGCTGACCAGCAACTGGCCGCATCCGAACTTCCTGGGTGACTTCCTGCCCGGCAAGCGTGAAATTAGCGAAACGGGATACCAGGCGCAGTGGCAAAGCAGCTGGTTTGCCAATAATCTGGGCGACAGTTTAGAGCAGGGGAGATCCTGGCGTACGCTGCCTTCATTCAGCGTGGCCGTCGCCACTCAGGCCGACCAGTATCAACTGACCGACCGGGCAACAAAGTATGCTGTCCTGCTGATTCTGCTTACGTTCGTCTCCTTCTTCGTCTTTGAGACGCTGACGGGGCTGCGTCTGCACGCTATGCAGTATCTGCTGGTGGGGCTTTCGTTGGTGATGTTTTACCTGCTGCTGCTGGCGCTGTCCGAGCATATTGGCTTTACGCCAGCCTGGATTACGGCAAGCCTGGTTGGGGCGCTGATGAACGGCGTATATTTGCAGGCAGTGCTCAAAGGGTGGCGGCGCGCGGTACCGTTTACCCTGGCACTGCTGGCGCTGGATGGCGTGATGTGGGGGCTGTTACGCTCCGAGGAGAGCTCGCTGCTGATGGGATCGGGTATTTTACTGCTGGCACTCTGTGCGGTGATGTTCCTGACGCGTCATCTGGATTGGTATGCGCTTTCTGTCGCTAAACCCACTCCACCTGACGCGCCCGAGAAAGCTCAACCGAAGGACGATGAGCTTCGTATCTGGAAGTAAAACAAAGACATAAAAAAACGGCGCTGATTGCGCCGTTTTGTAGTCTTATTCCTGCAGCTCGCCGCAGAAGCGGTAACCTTCGCCGTGGATAGTGGCGATGATTTCCGGAGTATCCGGCGTAGACTCGAAATGTTTACGGATGCGACGAATGGTCACGTCAACCGTACGGTCGTGTGGCTTAAGCTCACGGCCGGTCATTTTCTTCAGCAGTTCAGCACGAGACTGAATTTTGCCTGGGTTTTCGCAGAAGTGCAGCATCGCGCGGAATTCGCTACGCGGCAGCTTGTACTGCTCACCGTTCGGGCTCACCAGAGAGCGGCTGTTGATGTCCAGTTCCCAACCGTTGAACTTGTAGCTTTCTACGCTACGACGTTCTTCGCTGACGGTACCCAGATTCATGGTACGGGACAGCAGGTTACGCGCACGGATAGTCAGTTCGCGTGGGTTAAACGGTTTGGTGATGTAATCATCTGCACCAATTTCCAGACCGAGGATCTTGTCGACTTCATTGTCGCGGCCGGTCAGGAACATCAGAGCGACGTTCGCCTGTTCACGCAGTTCGCGCGCCAGCAGAAGGCCGTTTTTACCTGGCAGGTTGATATCCATGATCACCAGGTTGATGTCATTTTCAGACAGGATCTGATGCATTTCCGCGCCATCGGTCGCTTCGAACACATCGTAGCCTTCTGCTTCGAAAATACTTTTTAACGTGTTGCGTGTTACCAACTCGTCTTCAACGATAAGAATGTGCGGGGTCTGCATGTTTGCTACCTAAATTGCCAACTAAATCGAAACAGGAAGTACCAATAGTCCCTGACCTGCCTGATGCATGTCGAAAATTAACATGATCGGCGTAACATGACTAAAGTACGTAATTGCGTTCTTGATGCACTTTCCATCAACGTCAACAACATCATTAGCTTGGTCGTGGGTACTCTTCCCTCTGGACCCGACAGTGTCAAAAACGGTTGTCATCCTAACCATTTTAACAGCAACATAACAGGTAAAGAGGCACCAGACCGCCAATAAACCTACGCTTCGTTGACATATATCAAGTTCAATTGTAGCACGTTAACAGTTTGGTGAAATCATCACTCTGGAATGATAACGCCTATCACATTTTTTCCACAACTCAAGTAGTTGCACAGGTTAACTGATAAATGTGGTGAATCCAATTGTTATTGTTCTATGGTAATGGAAATAGTTCGTATAAACATAGAGATATATCACTTCTGTTAACATAACTAATTGATAATTTCTCCCTGAATAGTTTAGCTTCTTTTATATGTTATGAAACATCATTTCATTGATTTTTGTTGCATTTTTGTAAATTCGCGCTGCGCAATATGTTGAAGTACATCACATTATTGCCGCTGACAGGAAATTAAGAGAACTTTAAATGCGCTTATCTATTGTGCTGGTTTCTCCAGCAAGAGCCGAAAATATCGGCGCTGCCGCCCGAGCAATGAAGACCATGGGATTCCACGATTTGCGTATTGTGGATAGCGTTGCGCACCTTGAGCCAGCGACCCGCTGGGTGGCTCACGGTTCGACCGATATCATTGATGACATCACCTGCTACCCAACGCTTGCGGAAGCGCTGCACGACGTGGATTTCACCGTCGCCACCACCGCTCGTAGTCGTGCCCGTTTTCACTACTACGCCACGCCGCAGGAGCTGCTGCCGATGCTGGAGGAAAAAGCGCAGTGGATGGGGCACGCCGCGCTGGTCTTTGGCCGTGAAGACTCGGGGTTAACCAACGACGAACTGGCGCTGGCCGATGTGCTGACCGGCGTGCCAATGGTCGCTGATTATCCCTCGCTGAACCTGGGGCAGGCGGTGATGGTTTATTGTTATCAGCTCTCCTCGCTGTTACAAACCGCGAACCCGACGGCAACGGAAGGTGACGAGAATCAGCTGATTGCGTTAAGGGCACGTATCACTGCTTTGCTGGCACGCCTGGATGTCGCCGGAGATGTAAAAATGGCTGACTGGCTGCAACAACGTATTGGCTTACTAACGCATCGCGATACGGCAATGTTGCATCGTTTGCTGCATGATATTGAAAAAAATATGCCAGAGTAAAATTCTGTCATCGTGTTTACGTATGGTGTTATGCCCCAACATTTTGCTTAACTTATGGCTGTTGTGGTGGTTTATCGGTGGTTGTTTGGGCTGATGTGAACTGATTGCGGAACGTGACGAAGTTAAAAATTCATTGACTTAGATGGGCAGATACTTTAACCAATATAGGTATACAGACAGAGAAATAACAGAGCACACAACATCCATGATTCGCATCAGCAGCATTATGACCATTACCACCACCACTATTACCACAGGTAACGGTGCGGGCTGACGCGTACAGGAAACACAAAAAAAAGCCCGCACCTAAACAGTGCGGGCTTTTTTTTCGACTAGTGATCAAGGGGTAAAAACCATGCGAGTCTTGAAGTTCGGCGGTACATCAGTGGCAAATGCGGAACGGTTTCTGCGTGTTGCCGATATCCTGGAAAGCAACGCCAGGCAGGGGCAGGTAGCAACCGTGCTCTCTGCCCCGGCAAAAATCACTAACCACCTCGTGGCGATGATTGAAAAAACCATTGGTGGCCAGGATGCGCTGACCAATATCGCCGATGCCGAACGAATCTTTGCTGAACTGCTTCAGGGACTCGCTAACGCCCAGCCAGGTTTTCCGCTCGCCGACCTGAAAGCTGCCGTTGAGCTGGAATTTTCTCAGATTAAGCACATCCTGCACGGCATCAGCCTGCTGGGTCAGTGCCCGGACAGCGTCAACGCAGGGCTTATCTGCCGCGGCGAGAAGCTGTCGATTGCTATCATGGCTGGCCTGCTGAGCGCCCGTGGCCACAAAGTGACCGTGATTAACCCGGTTGAAAAACTGCTGGCCGTTGGCCACTACCTTGAATCTACTGTCGATATTGCTGAATCTACCCGCCGCATCGTGGCAAGCCAGATCCCATCAGACCACATGGTGCTGATGGCGGGCTTTACCGCCGGTAACGAGAAGGGCGAACTGGTGGTGCTGGGGCGTAATGGCTCCGACTACTCCGCTGCCGTACTGGCCGCCTGTTTACGCGCCGACTGTTGTGAAATCTGGACCGATGTCGACGGTGTTTACACCTGTGACCCGCGCCAGGTACCGGATGCGCGCCTGCTGAAGAGCATGTCGTATCAGGAAGCGATGGAGCTCTCCTACTTCGGCGCTAAAGTTCTCCACCCTCGCACGATTGCCCCCATCGCCCAGTTCCAGATCCCTTGCCTGATTAAAAACACCGGTAATCCTCAAGCTCCCGGCACACTTATCGGTGCCAGCAGTGACGATGATTCATTGCCGGTGAAGGGGATCTCTAACCTCAATAATATGGCGATGTTTAACGTCTCTGGCCCCGGCATGAAAGGGATGGTTGGCATGGCGGCGCGCGTGTTTGCGACCATGTCTCGCGCCGGTATCTCGGTAGTGCTGATTACCCAATCGTCCTCTGAATACAGCATCAGCTTCTGCGTGCCGCAAAGCGACTGCGCGCGGGCGAAGAAGGCGATGGAAGATGAGTTCTATCTGGAGCTGAAAGAAGAGTTGCTGGAGCCGCTGGCCATCATGGAACGTCTGGCGATTATCTCCGTCGTTGGCGACGGTATGCGTACGCTGCGCGGCATCTCGGCGAAATTCTTTGCCGCGCTGGCCCGTGCCAATATCAATATCGTGGCGATTGCTCAGGGCTCTTCCGAGCGCTCTATCTCCGTGGTGGTGAACAACGACGACGCGACGACCGGCGTGCGTGTGACCCACCAGATGCTGTTTAACACCGACCAGGTGATTGAAGTGTTCCTGGTGGGCGTGGGTGGCGTCGGTGGCGCGCTGCTGGAGCAGATCAAACGCCAGCAGGCATGGCTGAAGAAAAAGCATATCGACCTGCGCGTGTGTGGCGTCGCGAACTCCCGTGCGCTGTTGACCAGCGTGCATGGCCTGAATCTTGAAAACTGGGAGGCTGAGCTGGCGGAAGCCAAAGAGCCGTTCAACCTGGGTCGTCTGATTCGCCTGGTGAAAGAGTATCACCTGCTGAACCCGGTGATTGTTGACTGTACCTCAAGCCAGGCGGTAGCCGATCAGTACGCCGACTTCCTGCGCGAAGGCTTCCACGTGGTGACGCCAAACAAAAAGGCCAACACCTCGTCGATGGATTACTACCATCAACTGCGTCATGCTGCAGGGCTGTCGCGCCGTAAGTTCCTCTACGACACTAACGTCGGTGCGGGGCTGCCGGTGATTGAAAACCTGCAAAACCTGCTGAACGCCGGTGATGAACTGCAGCACTTCTCCGGTATTCTCTCCGGCTCGCTGTCGTTTATTTTCGGCAAGCTGGATGAGGGGATGAGCCTCTCCGAAGCTACGGCGATGGCACGTGGAATGGGCTATACCGAGCCGGACCCGCGTGATGACCTTTCCGGGATGGACGTCGCGCGTAAGCTGCTGATTCTGGCACGTGAAACCGGGCGTAACCTCGAGCTGAGTGATATTGTGGTTGAGTCCGTGCTGCCGGAAAGCTTCGATGACTCGGGTGATACCGAAAGCTTTATGGCCCGTTTACCACAACTGGACGATGAATATTCCGCTCGCGTGGCGAAAGCGCGTGATGAAGGCAAAGTGCTGCGCTATGTTGGCAACATCGAAGAGGACGGCGTGTGCCGGGTGAAAGTGGCCGCTGTCGACGGCAACGACCCGCTGTATAAAATCAAAAATGGCGAGAACGCGCTGGCGTTCTACAGCCGCTACTATCAACCGCTTCCGCTGGTACTGCGCGGCTATGGCGCAGGCAACGATGTGACGGCGGCAGGGGTATTTGCTGACCTTCTGCGTACGCTGTCATGGAAGTTAGGAGTTTAACATGGTTAAGGTTTATGCCCCGGCTTCCAGTGCCAATATGAGCGTCGGGTTTGATGTACTGGGTGCCGCTGTGACGCCGATTGACGGCAGTCTGCTGGGCGATAACGTATCGGTTGAGGCGGCAGACCGCTTCAGCCTGCAAAATCTGGGGCGCTTTGCGGACAAGCTGCCGAGCGATCCGCATGAAAACATCGTCTATCAATGCTGGGAGCGCTATTGCCAGGAAATTGGCAAAAATATTCCAGTGGCGATGACGCTGGAAAAAAATATGCCGATCGGTTCTGGCCTGGGTTCCAGCGCCTGTTCCGTGGTCGCCGCGCTGGTGGCGATGAACGAATTCTGCGGTAAGCCGCTGGATGAAACCCGTATGCTGGCGCTGATGGGCGAGCTGGAAGGGCGTATCTCCGGCAGCGTGCATTACGATAACGTCGCACCGTGCTATCTGGGCGGCATGCAACTGATGATTGAAGAGAACGATATCATCAGCCAGCAGGTACCGTGCTTCGATGATTGGCTTTGGGTGCTGGCTTATCCGGGCATTAAAGTCTCGACGGCGGAAGCGCGGGCCATTTTGCCTGCGCAGTATCGCCGTCAGGACTGTATCGCTCACGGCCGTCACCTGGCAGGCTTTATTCACGCCTGCTACTCCCGTCAGCCTCAGCTGGCGGCGAAACTGATGAAAGACGTGATTGCTGAGCCTTACCGTACCAAACTGCTGCCGGGCTTTAATGAAGCGCGTCAGGCAGTAGCCGGTATTGGCGCCGTCGCCTGCGGTATCTCCGGTTCCGGGCCAACGCTGTTTGCCCTGTGCGATAAAACGGAAACGGCGCAGCGCGTGGCGGACTGGCTCAGCCAGCATTATCTGCAGAATCAAGAAGGCTTCGTTCATATTTGCCGGCTGGACACAGCGGGCGCACGAGTAGTGGGATAACCGATGAAACTCTATAACTTAAAAGATCACAATGAGCAGGTCAGCTTTGCGCAGGCTGTGACTCAAGGGCTTGGCAAACACCAGGGGCTGTTCTTCCCGCACGACCTGCCGGAATTCAACCTGACCGACATTGATGACCTGTTGACCCAGGACTTCGTCACCCGCAGCGCGAAGATCCTCTCTGCGTTCATCGGTGATGAAATCCCGCAGGCTGAGCTAGCCGCGCGTATCGGCAAGGCGTTCACCTTCCCGGCGCCGGTTAACAAGGTGCAGGTAGATGTCGGCTGTCTGGAGCTGTTCCACGGCCCAACCCTGGCGTTCAAAGACTTCGGCGGCCGTTTTATGGCGCAGATGCTGACCCTTATCGCGGGCGACAAGCCGGTGACGATTCTTACCGCGACTTCGGGCGATACCGGTGCGGCCGTGGCGCATGCCTTCTACGGCCTGCCAAACGTCAAAGTGGTTATCCTGTATCCGCGCGGCAAAATCAGCCCGCTGCAGGAAAAGCTGTTCTGCACCCTGGGCGGCAACATTGAAACCGTGGCCATTGACGGTGACTTCGATGCCTGCCAGGCGCTGGTTAAGCAGGCCTTCGATGACGAAGAGCTGAAGGTCGCGCTGGGTCTGAACTCCGCTAACTCCATCAACATCAGCCGCCTGCTGGCGCAGATTTGCTACTACTTCGAAGCGGTGGCGCAGCTGCCGCAGGAAGCGCGCAATCAGCTGGTGGTTTCCGTACCAAGCGGCAACTTTGGTGACCTGACTGCAGGTCTGCTGGCGAAATCGCTGGGTCTGCCGGTAAAACGCTTTATCGCGGCCACCAACGCCAACGACACCGTGCCACGCTTCCTGCAGGACGGCAAATGGGCACCAAAGGCGACTCAGGCCACGTTATCGAACGCCATGGACGTCAGCCAGCCTAACAACTGGCCGCGCGTTGAAGAGCTGTTCCGTCGCAAAATCTGGCGTCTGAACGAGCTGGGCTACGCGGCGGTGGATGATGAGACCACCAAAGCGACCATGCGCGAACTGCAAGGGCTCGGCTACACCTCTGAACCGCACGCGGCGATTGCCTACCGTGCGCTGCGTGACCAGCTGCAGCCAGGCGAGTACGGCCTGTTCCTCGGCACCGCGCATCCGGCGAAGTTTAAAGAGAGCGTCGAAGAGATTCTGGGTGAAACGCTGCCGCTGCCAAAAGCGCTGGCGGACCGCGCCGACCTGCCGCTGTTATCGCACAACCTGCCGGCTGATTATGCCGAGCTGCGTAAGCTGATGATGAGCAAAGCGTAATTTCTCCGTTTCCCCCTTTCTCAGCGAAGGGGGAAATAGGGAGAAATTATGCAGGGATTCGGCAGGGAAAAAGGAGGAATTCCCAATAAATGCGGGGCCTCAGAATATAGGATTGCGGACAATAACAAGCTGGGTTTTGCCGCAGTAAGCTTTGTTCATCGGCCACATTGACGAATGATGAACAAAGGAGTTACCTATGTTAAAACCTGCGATGTTAGCACTGGCAATGCTATTGGCGGCTCCGGTTATGACACAGGCCGCAGAGATTACTCTGCTGCCGGCAGTGAAGCTGCAAATTGGCGACCAGGATAATAACGGCAACTATTGGGATGGTGGACACTGGCGTGACCATAGCTGGTGGAAGGATCATTATGAATGGCGCGACAACCGCTGGCATGCTCATACGCCACCGCCGCCGCACTATGATAACCGCGGGCACGACGATCATCATGGCGATCGCCATGACGGTTGGGATCACAACGATCGTGGCCATGGCAACGATCATCGCCCGCCGCCAAATGACCATCATTAACCTGTAGCCCGGCCGAGCAAAGCGACGCCGGGTTTTTTATACCGCAGCAGCCCCGGCGTCGCTTTGCTCGGCCGGGCGACTTAGTTACTGTTCGTGGCGTTTGAAGACCAGTTCTTCAGCGCTCGAGCTTTCCGCATCAAAGAAATACCCTTCGCTATCAAACCCGGTCAACTGCTCCGGCTTGCTCAGGCGATTTTCAATGATGTACCGGCTCATCAGGCCGCGCGCCTTTTTGGCGTAGAAGCTGATCACCTTAAACTTGCCGTTCTTCTCGTCGAGGAACACCGGCTTGATGATGCGGCCTTCAAGCGCCTTCGGTTTCACCGAGCGGAAATACTCGTCCGAGGCCAGGTTAATCACCACATCGTCCCCCTGTGCTTCTAGCGCCGCGTTTAGCGTTTTGGTTATCTCATCGCCCCAGAACTGGTAGAGATCTTTCCCGCGCGGGTTCTCAAAACGAATGCCCATTTCCAGACGATAAGGCTGCATCAGATCCAGCGGGCGCAGCACGCCGTACAGGCCTGAGAGCATCCGCAGATGCTGCTGGGCGAAATCGAAGTCCGCCTCGCTGAAGGTCTCCGCCTGCAGCCCGGTATAGACATCGCCTTTAAACGCCAGAATCGCCTGACGTGCGTTATCGGGTGTGAAGTCCGGGTGCCAGTCGTGGAAGCGGGTGGCGTTGAGGTCGGCCAGCTTGTCGCTAATGCCCATCAGCGCTTTTATCTGCGGTGCGGAGAGCTTGCGCGCCTCGCGGATCAGCTGCTGGGAGTGCTCCAGCAGCGCGGGCTGGGTAAAGCGCGTGGTGGCGAGCTCGCTTTGGTAATCGAGCGTTTTGGCCGGGGAGATCAGAATCAGCATATCCAGTCCTTGCAGAAAATTTCACGCAACTTTAACAAAAAAACGGCGCAAAGTGATCGATTGCTGTTATTGGCGCGGCGGTTGATCCCAACTCTCCGGCGCCAGCTGCTGGGCGATTTCCGGATAATAATCAGGGTCAAACACTGGCGTTACGCCGAGCTTACGCTGGCGCAGATAGTCCAGCGCGATAATGCGCACCACCGGCGAGAGCAGCAGAATGGCCGTCAGGTTGGTGATGGCCATCAGCGCCATAATCACATCTGCCATTTGCCAGACCACCGGCAGACTCAACAGACTCCCCAGGACCACCATCGACAGCGTCGCGATGCGCAGCAGCCAGATTGCCCACGGCTTATCCCAACGTAAAAAGATCAGGTTATTCTCAGCGTAGATATAGTTCGCCACAACGGAGGTGAAGGCGAACAGTATCATTACGATGGCGACAAAGCTGGCGCCCCATTCCCCGACCAATACGCTCATGGCGTGCTGGATGAGCTGAATGCCATCATAGCTGGTGGTTTTTGTGCCGTGGCCGGCCAGCAGAACCACCATCGCACTGGCGCTACAGATAACGACGGTATCAATCAGCACGCCAATCATCTGCACAATCCCTTGTGCCGCCGGATGCGGAGGGAACGATGCGGCAGCAGCGGCGGCATTCGGTGTTGAGCCCATACCGGCTTCGTTGGAGAACATGCTGCGCTGAAAACCGCTGGTGATAGCCTGGCTCACGGTATAGCCCGCCGCCCCGGCTGCCGCTTCCTGCCAGCCAAAGGCGCTGCGGATAATCAGATTGACGATGGAAGGGAGTTCGACAATGTGCCACAGCGTAATCAGTAAACATGCCACTACCCACAGCAGCGCCATGCATGGTACCAGCCACTGGCTAAGCCGTGCGGCCCCTTTCAGCCCGCGCATAATGACCAGCAGAGCGACGAACGCCATAACTACGCCAGTTACCTCACCAGGGACGTTAAAGGCATATTTCAGCGCGTGCGCCGTGGAGTTGGCCTGCACGGTATTAAAGATTAACCCGTAGGCCACGAGCAGGAACAGTGAGAAGAGCACACCCATCCAGCGCATTCCCAGTCCGCGGGACATATACCACGCCGGGCCGCCGCGAAACTGTCCTTTGGCGTCGCGCTCTTTGTAGAGCTGGGCAAGCGAGCACTCTGCGAAGCTGCTGGCCATGCCAATGATCGCCGCGACCCACATCCAGAACACGGCGCCAGGGCCACCGATGGTAATAGCCAGCGCTACCCCGGCTAGATTGCCGCTGCCAACGCGCGCGGCGAGACTGATACACAGAACCTGAAATGAGGTCAGCCCACCTTCACGTGGTGCCAGGCTTCTTTTCAGACTTTTGCTAAACTGACGAATGTAGCGAAACTGGATGTAGCCGGTTCTCCAGGTGAACCAGATGCCGCACCCGAGGAGCAGGTAAATCATTACCGAACCCCACAGTATCTCGCTGATAAAAGACAGGAAATCAGGCATTAAACGTCCTCTTGTCTATGCCGAAACTGGTGGCTGCTTCCGGGAAGGTCACGTTCCTTCGCACGATTCGATTCAGCCAATGTAAGCGTTACCACAATAAGGGCAGAGAATCTCACCCCTCAAAGTTTGATGCTTCAGTTTATCATACTCTGCGGTCTGGCGATGTCGGCGGTTGCGCTGAGGAAGGGGCGTGATATTATCGGGGCAGACCGGTTACATCCCCCTAACAGCTGTTTAAAGAGAAACACTATCATGACGGATAAATTGACATCTCTGCGTCAGTACACAACCGTAGTGGCTGACACCGGAGACATCGCAGCAATGAAGCTGTATCAGCCTCAGGATGCGACAACCAACCCTTCCCTGATTCTGGGCGCCGCGCAGATCCCTGAATATCGCAAACTGATTGATGATGCGATTGAGTGGGCGCGTAGCCAGAGCAGCGACCGTGCTCAGCAGGTTGTGGATGCTACTGACAAACTGGCCGTCAATATCGGCCTGGAAATTCTGAAGCTGGTCCCTGGCCGTATCTCTACCGAAGTCGATGCGCGTCTGTCCTACGACACCAATGCGTCTATCGCTAAAGCGAAACGTCTGATCAAAATGTACAACGATGCTGGCATCAGCAACGATCGTATCCTGATCAAACTGGCTTCTACCTGGCAGGGTATCCGCGCAGCGGAGCAGCTGGAAAAAGAAGGCATCAACTGTAACCTGACGCTGCTGTTCTCCTTCGCTCAGGCGCGTGCTTGTGCTGAAGCTGGCGTGTTCCTGATCTCCCCGTTCGTGGGCCGTATTCTGGATTGGTACAAAGCCAATACCGATAAGAAAGAGTACGCACCAGCGGAAGATCCAGGCGTGGTTTCTGTTAGCGAAATCTACCAGTACTACAAACAGCACGGTTACGAAACCGTCGTTATGGGCGCAAGCTTCCGTAACATCGGTGAAATCCTGGAACTGGCTGGCTGTGACCGCCTGACCATCGCCCCTGCGCTGCTCAAAGAGTTGGCAGAAAGCGAAGGCGCTCTGGAACGTAAACTGACCTATACCGGCGAAGTGAAAGCGCGTCCAGACCGCATCACCGAGTCCGAGTTCCTGTGGCAGCACAACCAGGATCCAATGGCCGTTGATAAACTGGCGGAAGGTATCCGTAAGTTTGCCATCGACCAGGAAAAACTGGAAAAAATGATCGGCGACCTGCTGTAATTCAGCTTGGTTGCATGACAACAGCCCGCTTCTCTAAAGAGAGCGGGCTATTTTTTTATTAATGCTGGAGGGAGGGAAGTTCTTCTGCGCTCACGCCGGTCATTTCAATGATATCTGCCGCCGGGATTCCTTTTTCGAGCATTGCCCGCGCAATTTTACGCGATGTTTCGCGTTCCCCGGTTTGGATACCCTGCTGTAGACCTTGTTGCATACCTTGTTGTATTCCTTCGATGCGTCCTTCCTGCTTTAGCTGTTCTGCTAACGTCATGAGTTCGTCTCCATACTGTGGTGCGCGCTGCGCCATTTCGTACAGCAATGTGCGGGCATCCTGTGCTTCTCCCGCCTGAAGCATGTAGTTTACCAGCGCAATGACCTGTTGTCCGCTGATGTGGTTTCGAGTTAATAACCCAGCGAGTTTGTCGAGAAACCGCGTGAGATCGCGTTGGCGGATATGCTTCTGAATCAGCGTTAGCGCAGCCATGCTACGGTGGCGCATAATTTCATCATCGGGGATAACCGTGATGTCGATCAACGGAAAATCCTGGCTATAAATACGCGTCGCCAGCACCGGATCGGTAAAGTTATCCAACCAGTTCATGGAGTAGGGATAGGGGCTTTCTCGTCCATGGTAAAACAGAATGGGAATCACCAGCGGTAGCGTTTTATGGCCTGCTTCCAGATGGCGCTGCATGGCGGCAATGGCGTAGCGCATCAGGCGAAAAGCCATATGTTTATCCGGCGAGCTTTGATGTTCTATTAGTACATGGATATAGCCGTCACCGCAGGCGGTTTTTAGCGAGTAGAGCATATCGCTGTAGTAGGGGTGTAAATCCTCTTCGATAAAGCTGCCGGACTCGAGCTTCAGCGTTTGCAAATCGCAGAGCCGCAGCAGCGCGGGAGGAAGGTGAATGGCAATAAAATCCCGTGCGGTTTCCATGGTGGAAAGAAACGTTTTAAACACGAGATCGTGCGGCGTAGGTGTCCTGTTTTTTCGCATATCCAACCAACCCTCCGTGGAAACATTTGGCCGGAGTCTGCCACCCTCACTCTTGATACGATAGCGAATCGTTATTTGGCGTTTTCATTTTGCGGCGCGCCTCGGGAAACCCGGTGGATAACCCGTTCGGGGTCTTAGTATTGCCGCCCATTCGCGTGTATTATTCTGCTTAACGCTACGGTTTTAACGGAATAATCATGAACACTTTACGCATTGGCTTAGTTTCTATCTCTGATCGCGCCTCCAGCGGCGTTTATCAGGACAAAGGCATTCCGGCACTGGAAGAGTGGCTGGCATCGGCACTGACAACCCCTTTTAAGGTGGAAACTCGTCTGATTCCTGATGAACAAACCATTATTGAGCAAACGCTGTGTGAGCTGGTGGATGAGATGAGCTGCCACCTGGTGCTGACCACCGGCGGCACCGGCCCAGCCCGGCGTGATGTGACTCCGGATGCGACGCTGGCGATTGCCGACCGCGTGATGCCGGGCTTTGGCGAACAGATGCGTCAGGTGAGCCTGCACTTTGTCCCAACGGCCATTCTTTCCCGTCAGGTGGGCGTTATCCGTAAGCAGGCGCTGATCCTCAACCTGCCGGGCCAGCCGAAAGCCATTCAGGAGACGCTGGAAGGGGTGAAAGACGCGGACGGTAAGGTGCTGGTGAACGGTATCTTTGCAAGTGTACCGTATTGTGTACAGTTGCTGGAGGGGCCTTATATTGAGACGAACAGCGATGTGGTAGCAGCATTCCGCCCTAAGAGCGCTCGCCGCGAGACTTTATCCTGAATGTGATGCTTTTCTGACATAACCTATCATTCCTCTGGAGTGCGATAGGGTTTACGGTATAGTCATTTTTGCTTTACACAAATCGTAAACTTATATCAACAGCTCGACTTTGCGAATGGTTTGTTATGTCACATTACACCCGACCTCTGAATCGACAAGATTATAAAACACTGACGCTGGCGGCATTAGGCGGCGCGCTGGAGTTTTATGACTTCATAATTTTCGTCTTCTTCGCCGCTGTCGTCGGAGAACTCTTCTTCCCGGCTGATATCCCCGAGTGGCTGCGTCAGGTGCAGACCTTTGGCATCTTTGCCGCGGGCTACCTTGCCCGTCCGCTGGGCGGCATCATCATGGCGCATTTCGGCGATCTGGTCGGGCGCAAAAAGATGTTCACCCTTAGCATTCTGCTGATGGCGGTGCCGACGCTGGCGATTGGCCTGCTGCCGACCTTTGCCACCGCAGGTCTGGTTGCGCCGTTGCTGTTGCTGTTGATGCGTATTCTGCAGGGGGCGGCCATCGGCGGGGAAGTGCCGGGGGCCTGGGTGTTTGTGGCTGAGCATGTGCCCGCGCGCCGTATCGGCATTGCCTGCGGTACGCTGACGGCTGGGCTGACGGTGGGGATCCTGCTGGGCTCGGTGGTGGCAACGCTGATTAATACTCAACTCTCCGCGCAGGCGATTCATGACGGCGGCTGGCGTATTCCGTTCCTGCTGGGCGGTATCTTCGGCCTGGTGGCGATGTATCTGCGCCGCTGGCTGCAGGAAACGCCTATCTTCCTGGAAATGCAGCAGCGCAAAGCGCTGGCGCAGGAGTTACCGATTAAATCCGTTGTCCTCAAACACAAGCAGGCGGTAGTGGTCTCAATGCTGCTGACCTGGCTGCTGTCTGCGGGCATTGTGGTGGTTATCCTGATGTCGCCGGTCTGGCTGCAAAAGCAGTACGGCTTTGCCCCCGCGCTGACCTTACAGGCCAATAGCGTGGCAACGGTGATGCTCTGCGTCGGTTGCCTGCTGGCAGGGTTGATTGTCGATCGCGTTGGCGCCAGCAAAACCTTTATGGTTGGCAGCGTCCTGCTCGCCTGCTCAAGCTGGTTCTTTTACCATCTCGCAGGAACGCATCCTGAACAGCTATTCTTGCTCTACGGGTTAGTGGGGCTGTGCGTTGGCGTGGTGGGTGCAGTACCGTACGTCATGGTGCGCGCCTTCCCGGCGGAAGTGCGTTTTACCGGGATTTCCTTCTCTTACAACGTCTCTTACGCCATCTTCGGTGGCCTGACGCCAATTGCTGTCACCATGCTGATGGGCGTTTCGCCGATGGCGCCAGCCTGGTACGTCCTGGCGCTGTCGTTGATTGGCCTTGGGCTTGGCATCTGGCTGCGTAAAGAGATACCCGCAGCCAACCGTAGCCCGGCCGAGGCGTAATCCGACGCCGGGGAATCACGCAGATGGCGAGGAATCAATAATCCCAGGAACGGTAGTTTGCAGGCAAAAAAAACGCCGGACAGGCCGGCGTTTTTCAACATGAGGCGAGGATTAGTGCTTTTCACCAATTGGCAGTACGGTGCAACCGAACTGCTCGTTCAGCACTTCACCCATTGCCAGATAAATAGCGCTCGCGCCACAGATCAGACCAACCCAGCCCGCGACGTGGATAATCGCTTCGTTGCCGTTGATGTTGCCAATCGCCAGCAGTGCGAACAGCACGGTCAGGCTCAGGAACACGAACTGCAGCATACGTGCCGCTTTCAGCGTACCGAAGAACATGAACAGCGTGAACACGCCCCACACACCCAGGTAGGCGCCGAGGAACCGTGCATTAGGTGCCTCGGTCAGACCCATCTTCGGCATCAGCAGAATAGCGACCAGCGTCAGCCAGAAAGAACCATAAGAAGTGAATGCAGTCAGGCCGAAAGTATTCCCTTTTTTGTATTCAAGCAGGCCCGCGAAAATCTGCGCGATACCACCGTAAAAAATACCCATTGCGAGAATAATACCGTCTAAAGCAAAGAAACCCGCATTATGCAGGTTCAGCAGAATGGTGGTCATACCGAAGCCCATCAGGCCCAGCGGTGCGGGGTTAGCCAACTTAGTATTTTCCATAATCCCTCAAAGTCATCATTGAATGTTAAAGTTATCTCCCCAAATTCGGGGGCGCGGCATCATAATCATGGGCAAACCCGCTGTCTATGATCTGAACGAGGGGAAAATGAAATATTTACTCTCCAGGAGGGCGGCTAATCGGCGTGTTGCAGCGCGGATCTTGTAATAATTCGACGCAAGCAGGCAATGCGCAGCACTGCCGGAATCGTCACGCGATAGGCACTACCGCTAACGGCCTTCAGCCCGTTTACTGCGGCACCCACCGGGCCGCCAAGCCCCGCACCGCGCACCATGCCGTGGCCAATGATGCTAACGGCAGCATGTTTGTGCAGGATATGGCTTAGCTGAAAACCAAGCAGATGTTCAATGCCGTGATCCAGTCGATGGTGATCAATTAAGTGCGGCAGCATGGTTTCCAACTCCATCACTTTCAGCTCCACAAAAGTACGAAAACGAACTTTTTGTTCATCGGTCATACGCTTCCAGGCACTACGAACAAAATGCTCCAGCAGCAATTTCTCGATGGCTGGCGTTGGCATCGCCTTGTCGGTCTTAAGGCCCAGGCGCTTTGCCACATCGCGCAGAATTTCGCGATACAGTTTGCCGTGACCGCGAATCTGATTGGCAATGCTGTCGCCGCCAAAGTGCTGGAACTCGCCGGCAATCAGCTGCCAGTTACGGCGGTGCTGCTCCGGGTGTCCATCCATCGACATGTAGAGCTCGTTGTGCAACAGAGTGCTGGAAAGACGGCGCTTACCCTTTTCGTTATGCGTCAGCAGTTGTGCAATTTTGGCCAGCTGTTCTTCGCTACAGTGCTGAAAGAAAACGAGGTCTTCATCATTCAGATAGGAAACTTTCATTCGGGATATCGCTTCTCAAAGATTCGTTTAGTCGTCGCCGATGATTTTTAAAGAGGCCATATCGGAAGAGTTCACGGTATGCCCGGAGAAGGTGATTTTGGAGACGCAGCGTTTGTTATCGTTATCGCTGTTGATATTGATCCAGTCGGTGGTTACGCCCTCTTTCAGCGACGACGGTACGTTCAGGCTCTGGCTGCTGCTGCGCGCGGCCTTGAAGTAGACGGAGGCGCCGCTAAGTTCAGCGTCACCGCGATCGACGGTCAGTTGGATACGTTTGACGACGCGACAAACCGGCAGCTTCAGCGTCAGATCGCTGGTTTCATTACGGGGTAAAGCAATAACGCCCAGGGTTTTGTGATCGTTTGCGTAGGCGGAGGAGGCCAGCATCAGGCCGAAAGCCAGGCTTGCAGAGACGTTTAATACTGTTTTCATTTTATTCCTTACCGGAGAGACCCTTTAACAACATCAAATACAGGGGCGGATTTTATCCCTCTCCGATATGGCTTTCAGCGTTCAATCATTTCAACTTATGACAGTAATTAAATGAATATATTGGTGTTTTAATATGTTTGATGTGAATGAATATTGCCGGATTAGCCTTGCTGTTATCGCAATAAAACCGCACTGAATGAAAAAATTTTACGGCTGCCCCTTGATGGATGACGTTGCGACCCCATCTTGTAGTCAACCGCAGTGAGTGAGTCTGAAAAAAAACGATTCAGGGCAGTTGAAACCGCAGGTTTCGCCCTTATTACAGATTCACAACCACATGTTGACTGAATTTTTAGTGGAGACGTTTAGATGGGTAAAATTATTGGTATCGACCTGGGTACTACCAACTCTTGTGTAGCGATTATGGATGGCACTACCGCTCGCGTTCTGGAGAACGCCGAAGGCGACCGCACCACGCCTTCTATCATTGCTTATACCCAGGATGGTGAAACTCTGGTTGGTCAGCCGGCTAAACGTCAGGCAGTGACAAACCCGCAAAATACCCTGTTTGCGATTAAACGCCTGATTGGCCGCCGCTTCCAGGACGAAGAAGTTCAGCGTGACGTTTCTATCATGCCTTACAAAATTGTTGCCGCAGACAATGGCGACGCATGGCTTGATGTGAAAGGCACCAAAACTGCACCACCGCAGATCTCTGCTGAAGTGCTGAAGAAAATGAAGAAAACCGCTGAAGATTACCTGGGTGAGCCGGTAACTGAAGCTGTTATCACCGTACCTGCATACTTCAACGATGCTCAGCGTCAGGCTACTAAAGATGCTGGCCGTATCGCAGGTCTGGAAGTCAAACGTATCATCAACGAACCAACCGCAGCTGCGCTGGCTTACGGTCTGGATAAAGAAGTCGGCAACCGTACTATCGCGGTATACGACCTCGGTGGTGGTACCTTCGATATTTCCGTTATCGAAATCGACGAAGTTGATGGCGAAAAAACCTTTGAAGTTCTGGCGACCAACGGTGATACCCACCTGGGTGGTGAAGACTTCGATACTCGTCTGATCAACTACCTCGTTGACGAGTTTAAGAAAGATCAGGGCATCGACCTGCGTAACGACCCGCTGGCGATGCAGCGCCTGAAAGAAGCCGCTGAGAAAGCGAAGATTGAACTGTCTTCCGCTCAGCAGACCGACGTGAACCTGCCGTATATCACTGCAGACGCGACCGGTCCAAAACACATGAACATCAAAGTGACCCGTGCGAAACTGGAAAGCCTGGTAGAAGACCTGGTTAACCGTTCTATCGAGCCGCTGAAAGTTGCACTGCAGGATGCTGGCCTGTCCGTATCCGACATTCAGGACGTTATCCTGGTCGGTGGTCAGACTCGTATGCCAATGGTGCAGAAGAAAGTTGCTGAGTTCTTCGGTAAAGAACCGCGTAAAGACGTTAACCCGGACGAAGCTGTTGCTATCGGTGCAGCGGTTCAGGGCGGCGTTCTGACCGGTGAAGTAAAAGACGTGCTGCTGCTGGACGTTACCCCGCTGTCTCTGGGTATCGAAACCATGGGCGGTGTGATGACTGCGCTCATCAACAAAAACACCACCATTCCAACTAAGCACAGCCAGGTGTTCTCTACCGCTGAAGACAACCAGTCTGCGGTAACCATCCACGTGATTCAGGGTGAGCGTAAACGTGCATCCGATAACAAATCACTGGGTCAGTTCAACCTGGACGGTATCAGCCCAGCACCGCGCGGCATGCCGCAGATCGAAGTGACCTTCGATATCGATGCTGATGGTATCCTGCACGTTTCCGCGAAAGACAAAAACAGCGGTAAAGAGCAGAAGATCACCATTAAGGCTTCTTCCGGTCTGAACGAAGAAGAAATTCAGAAAATGGTTCGTGAAGCTGAAGCTAACGCCGAAGCTGACCGTAAGTTTGAAGAGCTGGTCCAGACCCGTAACCAGGGCGACCATCTGCTGCACAGCACGCGTAAGCAGGTTGAAGAAGCAGGCGAACAACTGCCGGCTGACGACAAAACTGCCATCGAGTCTGCGCTGACCGCGCTGGAAGCGTCTCTGAAAGGCGAAGACAAAGCGGACATCGAAGCGAAAATGCAGGCGCTGGCGCAGGTTTCCCAGAAACTGATGGAAATCGCTCAGCAGCAGCACGCACAGCAGCAGGCGGGTGCCGCAGGCGCTGACGCTTCCGCGAACAATGCGAAAGACGACGACGTTGTTGACGCTGAGTTCGAAGAAGTGAAAGACAAAAAATAATCGCCCTGATGCAGGGTAATTAATCAGCACGGGCGAAGAGGGTTTCCTCTCCGCCCGTGCTCGCATGTTAAGGGGCTGAAAAAAACCAATGGCAAAGCAAGACTATTACGAGATTTTGGGCGTTTCCAAAACAGCGGAAGAGCGTGAAATCAAAAAGGCGTACAAGCGCCTGGCCATGAAATTCCACCCGGACCGCAACCAGGGTGATAAAGAGGCCGAAGCCAAGTTTAAAGAGATCAAAGAAGCGTACGAGATCCTGACCGACGCGCAGAAGCGTGCGGCCTACGATCAGTACGGACATGCAGCCTTTGAACAGGGCGGTATGGGCGGCGGCGGTGCCGGTGGTTTCGGCGGCGGCGCGGACTTCAGCGATATCTTTGGTGACGTATTCGGCGATATCTTCGGTGGTGGTCGCGGCCGCCAGCGTGCATCTCGTGGCGCGGATCTGCGCTACAACATGGATCTTACGCTGGAAGAAGCGGTTCGTGGTGTGACCAAAGAGATCCGCATCCCGACGCTGGAAGAGTGCGACATCTGCCACGGCAGCGGCGCCAAAGCGGGCTCGCAGCCGCAGACCTGTCCAACCTGTCATGGCTCCGGCCAGGTGCAGATGCGTCAGGGCTTCTTCGCTGTACAGCAGACCTGCCCACACTGTCAGGGCCGCGGTACGCTGATTAAAGATCCGTGCAACAAATGTCACGGCCACGGTCGCGTTGAGAAGACCAAAACCCTGTCCGTTAAAATTCCGGCAGGCGTGGATACCGGCGATCGTATTCGTCTGACCGGCGAAGGCGAAGCGGGTGAACACGGCGCACCAGCGGGCGACCTGTACGTTCAGGTCCAGGTGAAGCAGCACGCTATCTTTGAGCGTGAAGGCAACAACCTGTACTGTGAAGTGCCAATTAACTTCTCTATGGCTGCCCTGGGCGGCGAGATTGAAGTCCCGACGCTCGACGGTCGCGTGAAGCTAAAAATTCCAGGCGAAACGCAAACTGGCAAACTGTTCCGTATGCGCGGCAAGGGCGTGAAATCCGTCCGCGGCGGCGTGCAGGGCGACCTGCTGTGTCGCGTGGTGGTGGAAACCCCGGTCGGCCTGAACGAGAAGCAGAAACAGCTGTTGAAAGACCTGCAGGAAAGCTTCGGCGGCCCAACCGGCGAGAACAACAGTCCGCGTTCGAAAAGCTTTTTCGACGGCGTGAAGAAGTTCTTTGACGATTTGACCCGTTAACCCTTCGCCCCTCGGGCGAGTGCGGACCAGACAAAAACCCGAAGCCTTCCGCTTCGGGTTTTTTATTGTTCGGCTAAACTGAATTATCATCCAGTTATAATCTGATTTTACCGATCTGTTAGACGCGATAATATGGTTTTATCGATGAATATGTGCTTATAGAGAGAGTAAAAGTGAAGCATCTTCAGCGCTTTTTTAGCAACGATGCCTCTGGTGGCATCATCCTGATTATTGCTGCGGTCCTGGCCATGCTGATGGCCAACATGGGCGCGACCAGCGGCCTGTATCATGCCTTCCTGGAAACGCCGGTGCAGCTGCGCGTGGGCGCATTAGAAATTAACAAGAACATGCTGCTGTGGATTAACGACGCCCTGATGGCGGTGTTTTTCCTGCTGATTGGTCTTGAGGTCAAACGCGAGATGATGCAGGGCTCGCTGGCTACGCGTCGTCAGGCTATTTTCCCGGTCATTGCCGCGCTGGGAGGCATGGTGGTGCCTGCGCTGGTCTACCTGGCGTTTAACGCTCAGGATCCGGTGGCGAGCGGCGGTTGGGCTATTCCTGCGGCGACGGATATCGCCTTTGCGCTTGGCGTGCTGGCACTGCTGGGCAGTCGCGTACCAGCCTCACTCAAGATCTTCCTGATGGCGTTAGCCATCATCGACGATTTGGGTGCCATCGTCATTATCGCGCTGTTTTACACTAACGATTTGTCGCTGCTGTCGCTGGCTGTCGCGGCGGCCGCCATTGTGGTGCTCGCGATTCTGAATATGAGCGGCGTACGCCGTACCGGTATCTATATTCTGGTGGGCGTGATCCTGTGGACGGCGGTGCTGAAGTCCGGCGTACACGCTACTCTGGCCGGAGTGATTGTTGGCTTCTTTATCCCGCTGCGCGAGCAAAACGGTAAGTCGCCGGCGAAGCAGCTTGAGCATGTGCTGCACCCATGGGTGGCCTTTATGATCCTGCCGCTGTTTGCCTTTGCCAACGCCGGTGTCTCCCTGCAGGGCGTCACGCTCGCCGGGCTGACCTCGCTGCTGCCGCTGGGCATTATTGCGGGTCTGTTTATCGGTAAGCCGTTGGGCATTAGTCTGTTTTGCTGGCTGGCGCTGAAGCTCAAGCTGGCGAAGCTGCCAGAAGGGGCCGACTTTTCACAGATTATGGCCGTTGGCCTGCTGTGCGGGATTGGCTTCACCATGTCTATCTTTATCGCCAGCCTGGCCTTTGGCAGCGTCGACCCGTCGCTGATTAACTGGGCGAAGCTTGGCATTCTGATTGGCTCGGTGATGTCGGCGGTCGTTGGATACAGTTTATTACGTGCGCATTTGAAGCCGCAGATGGCTTAAGCGCAAGATGAGAATCAAAGGAGAGGGGAGCACAGGGCATGTCGCACATTAATTACAACCACCTTTACTACTTCTGGCATGTCTACAAGGAAGGCTCGGTGGTGGGGGCGGCGGAGGCGCTGTTCCTGACGCCGCAAACCATCACCGGGCAGATCAAGGCGCTGGAAGAACGGTTGCAGGGCAAGCTGTTTAAACGTAAAGGGCGCGGGATTGAGCCGAGCGAACTGGGTGAGTTGGTCTTCCGCTACGCGGACAAAATGTTCACCCTAAGCCAGGAGATGCTGGATATCGTTAACTACCGCAAAGAGTCGAACCTGCTGTTCGACGTCGGCGTGGCGGATGCGCTATCCAAACGACTGGTCAGCGGCGTGCTGGATGCCGCGGTGGTGGAAGATGAGCAGATCCACCTACGCTGCTTTGAATCGACGCATGAGATGCTACTGGAGCAGCTGAGCCAGCATAAGCTGGATATGATTATCTCCGACTGCCCGATCGACTCGACGCAGCAGGAAGGGCTGTTCTCGGTGAAAATCGGTGAATGCAGCGTCAGCTTCTGGTGTATGAATCCGCCGCCGGAAAAACCGTTCCCGGCCTGCCTGGAGGAGCGTCGGTTGCTGATCCCGGGTCGTCGCTCGATGCTGGGCCGTAAGCTGCTGAACTGGTTTAACGTGCAGGGGCTGAAGGTTGAGATTCTGGGTGAGTTTGACGATGCGGCGCTGATGAAGGCGTTTGGCGCGGCGCATAACGCGATATTTGTCGCACCAACGCTATACGCGCATGACTTCTATGCCGATGACAATATCGTCGAGATTGGCCGGATGGACAACGTGATGGAAGAGTATCACGCGATATTCGCCGAACGGATGATTCAGCATCCGGCGGTGCAGCGTATTTGCCATCGCGATTATTCGGCGCTGTTTGCCGAACCATTTAAATAATCCGTTGTGCTTCAGGGCCGGTGCTGCAAGCGTTTGTAGCCCGGCCAAGCGAAGCGCCGCCGGGGAAACACCCAAATTACAGGCATAAAAAAACCCGCATTAAGCGGGTCTTTTTCAAAGCTGATAACAAGCGGGCGATTAAGCCAGTTTGTTGATCTGTGCAGTCAGGTTTGCTTTATGACGTGCAGCTTTGTTTTTGTGGATCAGACCTTTAGCAGCCTGACGGTCCACGATTGGTTGCATTTCGTTAAATGCTTTCAGTGCAGTAGCTTTGTCGCCAGCTTCGATAGCTGCGTATACTTTCTTGATGAAAGTACGCATCATAGAGCGACGGCTAGCGTTGTGTTTGCGAGCCTTTTCAGACTGAACGGCGCGCTTCTTAGCTGATTTGATATTAGCCAAGGCCAACTCCCAAATGTGTTCTATATGGACAATTCAAAGGCCGAGGAATATGCCCGTTTAGCCTTCTTTTGTCAATGGATTTGTGCAAATAAGCGCCGTTAATTTGACAACGCTGCATTACGTATTGATGGCGCAGGATTCTACCAGCTTGTGGGCAACGAATACAGTCCTTCCGGCACAAAAATCATGCGCGTCGGCCATATTTTCTTACCTTTCCAGCGGATGCTGATGAAAACATTCCTTCTTTCCGCCGTGAGGCGTAATCGCGGGTTAACGTGACGGGTTGTACAAGGTATACTCTGACGATTTTCACTCTTTTGAGCCAGACATGAAGCTGATACGCGGCATACATAATCTCAGTCAGGCACCGCATGGGTGCGTGCTGACCATTGGTAATTTCGACGGTGTGCATCGCGGGCATCAGGCGTTACTGCAAGGCTTACGTGCCGAGGGCAGAGCGCGCGGTTTGCCTGTGGTGGTGATGATTTTTGAACCGCAGCCGCTGGAGCTTTTCGCGGCTGACAAGGCCCCGGCTCGCTTGACGCGCCTGCGTGAAAAGCTGCGCTATCTGGCCGAGAGTGGAGTGGACTACGTCCTCTGCCTGCGCTTTGACCGTCGCTTTGCGGCGCTGACCGCACAGGACTTTATCAGCGAACTGCTGGTGAAGCGTCTGGGGGTGCAGTTCCTCGCCGTTGGCGATGATTTCCGCTTCGGCGCTGGTCGTCAGGGCGATTTCTTGTTATTACAGAAGGCTGGTGAAGATTTTGGTTTCGATATCACCAGTACCGAAACCTTCTGTCACGGTGGCGTGCGCATCAGTAGCACCGCCGTACGTCAGGCGCTGGCTGAGGATAACCTCGAACAGGCCGAAAGCCTTCTGGGCCACCCATTTATCATCTCCGGGCGCGTGGTGCACGGCGATGAACTGGGCCGCACCATCGGTTTCCCGACGGCGAACTTACCGCTGCGTCGTCAGGTGTCCCCGGTAAAAGGGGTCTATGCGGTAGAAGTCACGGGGCTGGGTGATAAGCCTCTGCCGGGCGTGGCAAATATTGGTACGCGCCCGACCGTTGCTGGCGTTCGCCAGCAGCTGGAAGTGCATTTGCTCGACGTTGTAATGGACCTTTACGGTCGCCATATAGATGTAGTGCTGCGTAAAAAAATACGCAACGAGCAGCGATTTGCGTCGCTGGATGAACTAAAAGCGCAGATTGCGCGTGATGAATTAACGGCCCGCGAGTTTTTTGGGCTTTCAAACCCGGCTTAAATGCCTACGTAAATATACGGAACCGAGAATCTGATGAGTGACTATAAATCAACCCTGAATTTGCCGGAAACAGGGTTCCCGATGCGCGGCGATCTCGCCAAGCGCGAACCGGGAATGCTGGCGCGTTGGACTGATGATGACCTGTACGGCATCATTCGTGCAGCCAAAAAAGGCAAAAAAACGTTCATTCTGCATGATGGCCCTCCATATGCGAACGGCAACATTCATATTGGTCACTCGGTTAACAAGATTCTGAAAGACATTATCGTGAAGTCCAAAGGGCTTTCCGGTTATGACTCTCCGTACGTGCCTGGCTGGGACTGCCACGGCCTGCCTATCGAGCTGAAAGTTGAGCAAGAATTTGGCAAGCCAGGTGAGAAATTTACCGCCGCCGAGTTCCGCGCCAAGTGCCGCGAATATGCCGCAACCCAGGTTGACGGTCAGCGTACCGATTTCATCCGTCTGGGCGTGCTGGGCGACTGGCAGAAGCCATACCTGACCATGGACTTCAAAACCGAAGCCAACATCATTCGTGCGCTGGGCAAAATCGTTGCTAACGGCCACCTGCACAAAGGCGCGAAGCCGGTGCACTGGTGCGTTGACTGCCGTTCTGCGCTGGCTGAAGCGGAAGTTGAGTATTACGACAAGACCTCTCCGTCCATCGACGTGGCGTTCCACGCCGCTGACCCGGATGCGGTAAAAGCGAAATTTGGTGCCGCGAACGTGACTGGCCCTGTCTCCCTGGTTATCTGGACCACCACCCCGTGGACCCTGCCAGCGAACCGCGCTATCTCTCTGGCGCCTGATTTCGATTACGCGCTGGTGCAAATTGACGGCCAGGCGCTGATTCTGGCAAGCGATCTCGTTGAGAGCGTGATGAAGCGCATCGGCGTGAGCGACTACACCACTCTGGGCACCGTCAAAGGCGCCGAGCTGGAACTGCTGCGCTTCACCCACCCGTTCATGGGCTTCGACGTTCCGGCTATTCTGGGCGACCACGTGACGCTGGATGCCGGTACCGGTGCGGTGCATACCGCCGGTGGCCACGGCCCTGACGACTATGTGATCAGCCAGAAGTACGGTCTGGAAATCGCTAACCCAGTTGGCCCTGATGGCGCTTACCTGGCAGGCACTTACCCAGAACTGGACGGCGTGAACGTCTTCAAAGCCAACGACAAAATCGTGGCGCTGCTGACGGAAAAAGGCGCACTGCTGCACGTAGAAAAAATGCAGCACAGCTACCCATGCTGCTGGCGTCACAAGTCACCGATCATCTTCCGTGCGACCCCGCAGTGGTTCGTCAGCATGGATAAAAAAGGCCTGCGTATTCAATCTCTGAAAGAGATCGACCGCATCGAGCAGGAAGGCCTGGCGAAAGAAGATCTGAGTGGCTGGATCCCGGCCTGGGGTAAAGCACGTATCGAATCCATGGTAGCGAACCGTCCTGACTGGTGTATCTCCCGTCAGCGTACCTGGGGCGTGCCAATGGCGCTGTTCGTGCATAAAGACACCGAAGAGCTGCACCCGCGCACCACTGAACTGATGGAAGCGGTTGCCAAATACGTAGAGAAAGACGGTATTCAGGCGTGGTGGGATCTCGACCCACGTGAAATCCTCGGTGATGACGCAGACAACTACGTCAAAGTGCCAGATACCCTGGACGTATGGTTCGACTCCGGTTCAACCAGCTACTCCGTCGTCGATGCGCGCCCTGAATTCGGCGGCCACGCGGCTGACATGTATCTGGAAGGTTCTGACCAGCACCGCGGCTGGTTCATGTCCTCCCTGATGATTAGCGTCGCCATGAAAGGCAAAGCGCCGTATCGCCAGGTACTGACCCACGGCTTCACCGTGGATGGTCAGGGCCGTAAGATGTCTAAATCTATCGGTAACACCGTTTCTCCGCAGGACGTGATGAACAAACTGGGCGCGGATATCCTGCGTCTGTGGGTAGCATCTACCGACTACACCGGCGAAATGGCGGTATCGGATGAAATCCTGAAACGTGCTGCCGACAGCTATCGTCGTATCCGTAACACCGCGCGCTTCCTGCTGGCGAACCTGAACGGTTTCGATCCGGTAAAAGACATGGTGAAACCGGAAGAGATGGTGGTGCTGGATCGCTGGGCCGTAGGCTGTGCGCAAGAAGCGCAGGCTGACATCATGAAAGCCTACGAATCCTATGACTTCCACGAAGTGGTACAGCGTCTGATGCGCTTCTGCTCCGTAGAAATGGGCTCGTTCTACCTCGACATCATCAAAGACCGCCAGTACACCGCGAAAGCGGACAGCGTGGCGCGTCGTAGCTGCCAGACTGCGCTGTACCATATCGCAGAAGCGCTGGTTCGCTGGATGGCACCTATCATGTCCTTCACCGCCGACGAAATCTGGGGCTACCTGCCGGGTAACCGTGAGAAGTACGTCTTCACCGGCGAATGGTACGAAGGTCTGTTTGGCCTGGCCGACAGCGAAGCGATGAACGATGCGTTCTGGGAAGAGCTGCTGCAGGTTCGTGGCGAAGTGAACAAGGTCATCGAGCAGGCGCGTGCTGACAAGAAAGTTGGTGGTTCTCTGGAAGCGGCAGTCACCCTGTATGCCCAGCCGGAACTGGCGGCTAAGCTGAATGCACTGGGCGACGAATTACGATTTGTCCTGTTGACCTCCGGGGCAACCGTTGCCGATTATGAAGCGGCAACCGCTGATGCCCAGCAGAGCGAACTGCTGAAAGGGCTGAAAGTGGCGCTGAATAAAGCCGAAGGCGAGAAGTGCCCGCGTTGCTGGCACTACACTCAGGACGTCGGTAAGGTGGCGGAACACGCAGAAATCTGCGGACGCTGTGTGAGCAACGTGGCCGGTGACGGCGAAAAACGTAAGTTTGCCTGATGAGTAAATCGATTTGTTCAACAGGGCTACGCTGGCTGTGGCTGGTTGTCGTCGTGCTGATTATCGATCTGGGCAGCAAATACCTGATCCTCCAGAACTTTGCTCTGGGGGAAACGGTTTCGCTGTTCCCGTCGCTTAATCTGCATTATGCGCGTAACTATGGCGCGGCGTTTAGCTTCCTGGCCGACAGCGGCGGCTGGCAGCGCTGGTTCTTTGCGGGTATCGCTATCGGTATCTGTGTGGCGCTGGCGGTGCTGATGTATCGCGCTAAGGCCTCGCAAAAGCTGAACAACATTGCCTACGCGCTGATTATTGGCGGCGCGTTGGGTAACCTGTTCGACCGTCTGTGGCATGGCTTCGTTGTCGACATGATCGATTTCTACGTCGGCGACTGGCATTTTGCTACCTTCAACCTGGCTGATACGGCAATCTGTATCGGTGCTGCGCTGATCGTGCTGGAAGGTTTCCTGCCGAAAAAGCAGGCGTAATCAAATAAGCGCAGTCTGTAGCCCGGCCGAGCGTAGCGACGCCGGGGAACTGCAGGCTACGCTATCTAATAACAATAATCGTCATTCCAATGTCGTAAGATAAAAGGCTGTCCCTGCATGTCTAACTCGATTCAAAGCAATAGTGCGGTGCTGGTGCACTTCACGCTGAAACTGGACGATGGCTCTACCGCAGAGTCGACCCGTAACAACGGCAAACCGGCGCTGTTTCGTCTGGGCGATGCCTCCCTGTCTGAAGGGCTGGAGCAGCATCTTCTCGGCCTGAAGGCCGGGGACAAAAAAGCATTCTCTCTGGAGCCTGACGCGGCGTTTGGGATTTCCACGCCCGATCTTATCCAGTATTTCTCCCGCCGCGAATTTATGGATGCGGGCGAACCGGAAATCGGCGCTATCATGCTGTTCACCGCAATGGACGGCAGCGAGATGCCAGGCGTGATCCGCGAGATTAACGGTGACTCCATCACGGTTGATTTCAACCACCCGCTGGCGGGCCATACCGTTCATTTTGATATTGAAGTACTGGAAGTCGATCCGGTACTGGAGGCGTAACATGCAGATCCTGTTGGCCAACCCACGCGGCTTTTGTGCAGGCGTTGACCGCGCTATCAGCATTGTTGAAAATGCGCTCGCCATCTATGGCGCGCCAATCTACGTTCGTCATGAAGTGGTGCATAACCGCTACGTGGTGGACAGCCTGCGCGCACGTGGCGCTATCTTTATCGAGCAGATTAGCGAAGTGCCGGACGGCGCTATCCTGATCTTCTCCGCCCACGGCGTTTCTCAGGCCGTGCGTAACGAAGCGAAAAGCCGAGACCTGACGGTCTTTGACGCGACCTGCCCGCTGGTTACCAAAGTGCATATGGAAGTGGCGCGCGCCAGCCGTCGCGGCGAAGAGTCGATTCTTATCGGCCACGCCGGTCACCCGGAAGTTGAAGGCACAATGGGCCAGTACAGCAACCCGAAAGGGGGGATGTACCTCGTCGAGTCGCCGGAAGACGTACTGAAGCTGGCGGTGAAAGACGAAAGCAAGCTGTCGTTTATGACCCAGACTACGCTCTCGGTGGACGACACTTCTGATGTTATTGACGCGTTGCGCAGCCGTTTCCCAAAAATCGTCGGCCCGCGTAAAGATGATATCTGCTACGCCACCACCAACCGTCAGGAAGCCGTGCGATCGCTCGCCCAGCAGGCGGACGTGGTGCTGGTCGTTGGGTCGAAGAACTCTTCCAACTCCAACCGTCTGGCCGAGCTGGCGCAGCGGATGGGTAAAGCGGCCTATCTGATTGACGATGCATCTGATATCCAGGAAGCCTGGGTGAAAGAGGCAACCTGCGTTGGCGTCACCGCCGGGGCATCCGCGCCGGATATTCTGGTGCAGAACGTCATTGCTCGCCTGCAATCGTTAGGTGGCGGCGAGGCGATTACCCTTGAAGGTCGTGAAGAGAACATCGTCTTTGAGGTGCCGCGCGAGCTGCGTGTGGATGTTCGTGAAGTCGAATAAATTAATTCTCCCGCAGATGTGAAAAAATGCCAGGCTTAACGTCTGGCATTTTTTATGGAGAAATCATGCGACTGCCTATCTTCCTGGATACCGATCCCGGTATCGACGATGCCGCGGCGATAGCCGCCGCGCTGTTTGCTCCCGAGCTGGATCTCCAGCTCATGACCACCGTCGCCGGCAACGTCTCCGTCGAGAAAACCACCCGTAATGGCCTGCAGCTGCTCCATTTCTGGGAGGCGGATGTGCCGCTGGCGCAGGGCGCGGCCGCACCGCTGGTTCGCCCGCTGCGCGACGCGGCGTCGGTACACGGCGAATCCGGCATGGAGGGCTATGATTTTGTCGAGCATAACCGCCAGCCGCTGGCAAAACCGGCGTTTCAGGCGATCCGCGATGCGCTGATGCTGGCATCTGAGCCGGTCACGCTGGTCGCCATTGGCCCGCTGACCAATATCGCACTGCTGCTGACGCAGTATCCTGAGTGCCGCTTCAATATTCGCCGCCTGGTGATTATGGGCGGTTCCGCCGGGCGCGGTAACTTTACGCCGAACGCCGAGTTTAATATCGCTATCGACCCGGAAGCGGCGGCGCTGGTGTTCCGCAGCGGCCTGGAGATTGTGATGTGCGGTCTGGACGTGACTAACCAGGCGACGCTCTCGCCGGAATATCTGGCCTCGCTGCCCGCGCTGAATAAAACCGGCGGTATGCTCCATGCATTGTTCAGCCACTACCGCAGCGGCAGTATGCAGAGTGGCCTGCGCATGCACGACCTGTGCGCGATTGCCTGGCTGGCACGCCCGGCGCTGTTTACTCTGCAAAGCTGCTACGTCGCCGTTGAAACACAGGGGCAATTTACCGCTGGAACAACGGTTGTGGATATTGAAGGGAAGCTCGGCCAGCCGGCTAACGCGCAGGTGGCGCTGGGGCTGGACGTCGAAGGCTTCCGCCAATGGGTGGCGGAGGTTTTTGCACTGGCGTCGTAATTATCATTAGCGGCTTTGCTGCGGCAGCTTCTCGCTCAGATAATCAATCATCGCCCGCATTCTGGCGGGCATATGCTGGTTACGCGTCCATAACAGCCACAGATCGCCGCTGTAGTCGCTGATAAACTCCCACTCCGGCAGTACCTGCACAATCTCACCGTTAGCCAGTGCTTCCTGCGCGGTAAACAGCGGCAGGCTGCCAATACCAAGATGGTTTTTCACCGCGTCCAGCCGCACGCCGGCATGGTTGGCGGCGTAGCGTCCGTGAGTCTGAATCGTCTCGCTCTTCTCCCCAAGCCGGAATTTCCAGCGCGCGTCGGCGGGCGTTTCACCGAGGCTGATACAGCTATGGTGGCGCAACGCATGCGGTGTGTCTGGCGTGCCGTGCTGACGTAAATACGCCGGGGTAGCGCAAATGACATGGCTGACCGGCATTAGCGCTTTGCCGTACAGACCGGGGGAGGGGGACTGGCTGATGCGCAGCGCCAGGTCGACGCCGTCGTCAATCAGATCCATATAGCGGTCTTCCAGGCGCAGGCACACGTCGACGTCCGGGTAGCGCTCAAGGAATTCGGCCATCAGCGGGTGAATCACAAAACGTCCCACCGCTTTCGGTACACTAACGGTCAGCTTGCCTTGGGCCACCTGCTGGCGGCTACTGCCGGAATCCAGCGCCATCTGCGCGGCATTCAGCATCTCCTGCGCGTGTTCGTACACCATTTTCCCTGTTTCGCTCAACGCCAGCTTGCGGGTGGTGCGATGCAGCAACTTACTGCCCAGCGCTTGCTCCAGGCGCGACACGCTGCGGCTAATGGCGGAAGGCGTGGCTCCAGCGGCTTTTGCCGCCGCGGTAAAGCTGCCCTGGTCAATAATCAACACAAAGGTGGCAAGGTCGGGCAGAAGGTTAGGGTTCATTTGTGCGTACCAGGCAAAGATGCATTGAGTGGGCGCAGGATTATCGCCGCAGATAAAGTGAATATACTCTTCTCATTAAGAGGAGAACAATCATGACTGAACGTCTTTATTACACCTGCGATGATGCTG
Organism: Kluyvera sp. EC_51; assembly: GCF_019584505.1. NCBI lineage: Bacteria > Pseudomonadati > Pseudomonadota > Gammaproteobacteria > Enterobacterales > Enterobacteriaceae > Kluyvera > Kluyvera sp. EC_51. The sequence goes on from NZ_VDAG01000089.1 coordinate 113,621, forward strand.
AAGGTCGGGCTAACGTACTGAGCTGTACACCTGAGCCGGACGGGCGCTATGCGGTAGTGCTGGATAGCACCCTGTTTCACCCGCAGGGCGGCGGGCAGCCTGCGGATGTGGGCTGGATTGACAATGAGCCGGTTGAAGCGGTGATTGCGCGCGGTGACGAAGTGCTGCATATCGTGGCAAAACCGTTATCCCCCGGGGCAGTGGATCTACGTGTGGATGCCGCGCAGCGCAAGCTGCACGCTCGGCTGCATTCTGCGGGGCATCTGATTGGCCTGGCGGGTACGGAATTCGGCTGGCATCCGGTAAAAGCGCACCATTGGCCCAATGAGGGGCGTATTACTTTCGCCACCGATGAAGGTGCTATGTTGCCGGATGCGCCGTCGCTGCTGGCGAAAATCAGCGCCTGGCAGGCGGAAAATCTCGCCCGACAGGTGACATTCGCCGACGGACTGCGGCAGGTGGGTTTTGGCCATCTCCCGGCTTACCCGTGCGGAGGAACGCACGTTGCCCATCTCTCTGAGATTGGGCCGGTAACGATTACCCAGGTGAAGATGAAAAAAGGGCAGATGATCGTCAACTACACGCTCGAGGCGTAAAACCGACGCCGCGAAATTATCTTCGCGGATTCGCTGGCCACTGCTCGGTTTTCCCGCTGTTTTCCCACCCCTAATCGCCATCCCGAGCGAGTTTGACTTCTTTCCCTTGCTGCGGCAATGATTCATCCTGCGGGATGAATCATGTCTTTTACTGATATTCCTCTCTGTTTATCATTAAATTCTAATTATGGGCGTTTTCGGCTGGCGACCCTGCAGCGGGCTGGTTACTCTGAAAACGATTTACGCAATTTTAACAAAAGAGAATAGCTATGCATGATGCACAAATCCGCGTCGCCATTGCTGGCGCTGGCGGCCGCATGGGACGGCAGTTAATCCAGGCAACCCTGGCGATGGAAGGAGTTCAATTAGGGGCAGCGCTGGAGCGTGAAGGCTCTTCTTTACTGGGCAGCGATGCCGGTGAACTGGCGGGCGCAGGCAAGTCTGGCGTCACCGTTCAGAGCAGCCTGGATACGGTAAAAGATGATTTTGACGTGTTCATCGATTTTACCCGCCCGGAAGGCACGCTGGCGCATCTGGCGTTTTGCCGCCAGCACGGCAAAGGCATGGTCATTGGCACCACCGGCTTTGACGATGCCGGTAAACAGGCCATTCGCGAGGCTTCAGAAGAGATTGCGATCGTTTTCGCGGCCAACTTCAGCGTTGGCGTTAACGTCATGCTCAAGCTGCTGGAGAAAGCGGCAAAGGTCATGGGCGACTATACCGATATCGAAATTATTGAAGCGCACCACCGCCACAAAGTGGATGCACCGTCAGGTACGGCGCTGGCAATGGGTGAGGCGATCGCCGGGGCGCTGGATAAAGATCTGAAGGACTGCGCGGTCTACTCGCGTGAAGGTTATACCGGCGAACGCGTGCCGGGTACCATTGGTTTTGCCACCGTTCGCGCCGGTGACATTGTCGGTGAACACACCGCGATGTTTGCTGATATTGGCGAGCGTGTAGAGATCACGCATAAGGCTTCCAGCCGCATGACGTTTGCTAACGGTGCGGTGAGATCGGCATTGTGGCTAAAGACTAAGGAAAATGGTCTTTTTGATATGCGTGATGTGCTGAGTTTGAATGAACTATAAGTATTTATTACCCATCGTGATGTGGTTATTGTAGTCATAATTACTTGATTACAGAGGGCAATATTTTATTGCCCTTTTATTTTGTCTTTTTTTTATGATTTTTTTTATGAAAGCATTATTTTCATAAATTATCCGGCTTAAATGTGTTGGTTAAATGTAAATTTTGACCATCTGGTCTACTTTTTTACTCCCCTCAGTGAAATTTAACACTCTTCCTGCTCCGCAAGCGTTTTCTACAATGAGTTAGTTGATCTTTTTGATGGCTATCGCCTTGCTGCCACATCAGTGGCGCAAAATAATAATAAAAATTGTCCTTTAAGGTAGACATTTGCCGAGGCTGTCACTAGAATGCCGCCGTTTGCCAGAAATTCATCGGTAAGCAAATTTGCATTGATTTGTGCCATTGTTATGAATTAATATGCAAATAAAGCGAGTAAATATTCTCTGGAGGGTGTTTTGATTAAGTCAGCGCTATTGGTTCTGGAAGACGGAACCCAGTTTTACGGTCGGGCCATAGGGGCAACGGGTTCGGCGGTTGGGGAAGTCGTTTTCAATACTTCAATGACCGGTTATCAAGAAATCCTCACTGATCCTTCCTATTCTCGCCAAATCGTCACCCTTACTTATCCCCATATTGGTAATGTCGGCACCAACGCCGCTGATGAAGAGTCCTCTCAGGTTCACGCTCAGGGTCTGGTTATTCGCGACCTGCCGCTGATTGCCAGCAACTACCGCAACACCGAAGACCTCTCTTCTTACCTCAAGCGCCATAACATCGTGGCGATTGCCGATATCGATACCCGTAAGCTGACGCGACTGCTGCGCGAGAAGGGCGCTCAGAACGGCTGCATCATCGCAGGCGATAACCTGGATGCTACGCTGGCCTTAGAAAAAGCCAAAGCGTTCCCGGGCTTAAATGGGATGGACCTGGCAAAAGAAGTGACCACGGCTGAAGCCTACAGCTGGACGCAGGGTAGCTGGACGCTGGCGGGTGACCTGCCGGAAGCGAAATCCGAAGAAGAGCTGCCGTTCCACGTGGTGGCTTACGATTTTGGCGCGAAGCGCAACATTCTGCGTATGCTGGTTGACCGCGGCTGCCGCCTGACGGTGGTGCCAGCGAAAACCTCCGCCGAAGAAGTTCTGGCGATGAATCCAGACGGCGTGTTCCTGTCTAACGGCCCTGGCGACCCGGCACCGTGCGACTACGCTATCGACGCGATTGAAAAATTCCTCCAGACCGAGGTGCCGGTATTTGGCATCTGCCTCGGCCATCAGTTGCTGGCGCTGGCGAGCGGTGCGAAGACCATCAAGATGAAGTTTGGTCACCACGGTGGTAACCACCCGGTGAAAGACATGGATAAGAACGTGGTGATGATCACCGCGCAGAACCACGGTTTTGCGGTGGATGAAGCGTCGATGCCAGCTAACCTGCGCGTGACCCACAAATCTCTGTTCGACGGTACCCTGCAGGGGATTCACCGTACCGATAAACCGGCGTTCAGCTTCCAGGGCCACCCAGAGGCGAGCCCAGGCCCGCACGATGCGGCACCGCTGTTCGACCACTTTATCGAGCTTATTGAGCAATACCGTCAGTCCGCGAAATAATCAGGAGTAATAAGAGCCATGCCAAAACGTACAGACATAAAAAGTATCCTGATTCTGGGCGCGGGCCCGATTGTTATCGGTCAGGCGTGTGAGTTTGACTACTCTGGTGCCCAGGCGTGTAAAGCGCTGCGCGAAGAGGGCTACCGCGTCATTCTGGTGAACTCCAACCCAGCGACCATCATGACTGACCCGGAAATGGCCGATGCAACCTACATCGAGCCGATTCACTGGGAAGTGGTACGCAAAATCATCGAAAAAGAGCGTCCAGATGCGGTTCTGCCGACGATGGGCGGCCAGACCGCGCTGAACTGCGCGCTGGAGCTGGAACGCCAGGGCGTACTCGAAGAGTTCGGCGTGACCATGATTGGCGCTACCGCCGACGCGATTGATAAAGCAGAAGACCGCCGCCGTTTCGACGTGGCGATGAAGAAAATCGGCCTCGATACCGCCCGTTCCGGTATCGCGCACACCATGGAAGAAGCGCTGGCAGTTGCTGCTGACGTCGGCTTCCCATGCATCATCCGCCCAAGCTTCACCATGGGCGGCACCGGTGGCGGTATCGCTTACAACCGCGAAGAGTTCGAAGAAATCTGCGAACGCGGCCTGGATCTCTCGCCAACCAACGAGCTGCTGATTGATGAATCACTGATCGGCTGGAAAGAGTACGAGATGGAAGTGGTGCGTGATAAGAACGACAACTGCATCATCGTCTGCTCTATCGAAAACTTCGATGCGATGGGCATCCACACCGGTGACTCCATCACCGTGGCGCCAGCGCAGACCCTGACCGACAAAGAATACCAAATCATGCGTAACGCCTCGATGGCGGTACTGCGTGAAATCGGCGTCGAAACCGGTGGTTCTAACGTCCAGTTCTCGGTGAACCCGAAAGACGGTCGCCTGATTGTTATCGAAATGAACCCGCGCGTATCTCGCTCCTCGGCGCTGGCCTCAAAAGCAACCGGCTTCCCGATTGCGAAAGTGGCGGCCAAGCTGGCAGTGGGTTACACCCTCGACGAACTGATGAACGACATCACCGGCGGCCGTACCCCGGCCTCCTTCGAACCGTCTATCGACTACGTTGTGACCAAGATCCCGCGCTTCAACTTCGAGAAGTTTGTTGGCGCGAACGACCGTCTGACCACGCAGATGAAATCTGTTGGTGAAGTGATGGCGATTGGCCGCACGCAGCAGGAATCCCTGCAGAAAGCGCTGCGCGGCCTGGAAGTCGGCGCGACCGGCTTCGACCCGAAAGTGAGTCTCGACGACCCTGAAGCGCTGACCAAAATTCGCCGCGAGCTGAAAGATGCGGGCGCTGAGCGTATCTGGTACATCGCCGATGCCTTCCGCGCGGGCCTCTCCGTCGATGGCGTGTTCAACCTGACCAACATCGACCGCTGGTTCCTGGTGCAGATTGAAGAGCTGGTGCGTCTGGAAGAGAAAGTGGCGGAAGTGGGCATCAACGGCCTCGACGCTGACTTCCTGTTCCACCTGAAACGCAAAGGCTTTGCCGATGCGCGTCTGGCAAAACTGGCGGGCGTACGCGAAGCGGAAATCCGCAAGCTGCGTGACCAGTATAACCTGCACCCGGTCTACAAGCGTGTGGACACCTGCGCGGCGGAATTCGCCACCGACACCGCTTACATGTACTCCACCTATGAAGAAGAGTGCGAATCCAACCCGTCCGTTGACCGCGATAAAATCATGGTCCTCGGCGGCGGCCCGAACCGTATCGGTCAGGGTATCGAATTCGATTACTGCTGCGTTCACGCCTCGCTGGCGCTGCGCGAAGACGGGTACGAGACCATCATGGTCAACTGTAACCCGGAAACCGTCTCTACCGACTACGACACTTCCGACCGCCTGTACTTCGAGCCGGTCACCCTGGAAGACGTGCTGGAAATCGTGCGCATCGAGAAGCCGAAGGGCGTTATCGTGCAGTACGGCGGCCAGACCCCGCTGAAGCTGGCGCGTGAACTGGAAGCCGCAGGCGTACCGGTTATCGGTACCAGCCCGGATGCCATCGACCGTGCGGAAGACCGCGAGCGCTTCCAGCATGCGGTTGACCGTCTGAAGCTGAAGCAGCCGGCGAACGCCACCGTGACCGCGATTGAACAAGCGGTTGAGAAGGCGAAAGAGATTGGCTACCCGCTGGTGGTGCGCCCATCCTACGTACTCGGCGGCCGTGCGATGGAAATCGTTTACGACGAAGTTGACCTTAAACGTTACTTCCAGACCGCTGTCAGCGTATCCAACGACGCACCAGTGCTGCTGGACCGCTTCCTCGACGACGCGATTGAAGTCGATGTCGACGCTATCTGCGACGGCGAAATGGTGCTGATTGGCGGCATCATGGAGCACATCGAGCAGGCGGGCGTTCACTCCGGTGACTCCGCGTGCTCCCTGCCAGCCTATACGCTGAGCCAGGAAATTCAGGATGTGATGCGTGAGCAGGTGCAGAAGCTGGCCTTCGAACTGCAGGTACGCGGCCTGATGAACGTGCAGTTTGCGGTGAAAGATAACGAAGTCTACCTGATTGAAGTCAACCCACGTGCGGCGCGTACTGTACCGTTCGTCTCCAAGGCGACCGGCGTACCGCTGGCGAAAGTGGCGGCGCGCGTGATGGCAGGGAAAACCCTGAAGCAGCAAGGCGTGACCAAAGAGATCATTCCACCGTACTACTCGGTGAAAGAAGTGGTGCTGCCGTTCAACAAATTCCCAGGCGTTGACCCACTGTTAGGGCCAGAAATGCGCTCTACCGGGGAAGTGATGGGCGTGGGCCGTACCTTCGCGGAAGCGTTCGCCAAGGCGCAGCTGGGCAGCAACTCCACCATGAAGAAACAGGGCCGTGCGCTGCTCTCCGTTCGCGAAGGCGACAAAGAGCGCGTGGTTGACCTGGCTGCTAAGCTGCTGAAACAGGGCTTCGAGCTGGATGCGACCCACGGTACCGCGATTGTGCTGGGCGAAGCCGGTATCAACCCGCGTCTGGTGAACAAGGTGCACGAAGGTCGTCCGCACATTCAGGACCGTATCAAGAATGGCGAATACACCTACATCATCAACACCACCGCAGGTCGCCAGGCGATTGAAGACTCCAAGCTGATTCGCCGCAGCGCGCTGCAGTACAAGGTGCATTACGACACCACCCTGAACGGCGGTTTCGCGACGGCGATGGCGCTGAATGCGGATGCCAAAGACAAAGTGACTTCCGTCCAGGAAATGCACGCACAGATGAAAAAATAAGTGCGAGCGATAAAATAAAACGCCGGGCAACTGCCCGGCGTTTTTGTTTTTGTAACCCGTCCAGGCGAAGCGCCGCCGGGAGCGTCTCGACGCTAACCCCGACGGTATTTCTCCAGTACGTTTCTCATGTTGAGAGAATGCACAAGTTTAACCATTTATCCTCACGGCATAATGGCCCGATTTCTTTCTGTTACTACTCATAACTACGGAATATATATGGCTATTTTGTTATTTGATTGGGGTGGGAGTTCAATTAAGTACGGCGTCTGGCATCAGGACACTTTAACGGATACGGGGGCAGTAAAAACGCCTGATAGCTGGGAGAAAATGCAGGCACAACTGCTGGAAATCTGCCGTCAGTACCAGCAGCGCTATGACATTCAGGGCGTGGCCATTAGCGCTCCCGGCAGCGTAGACCCTGAACGCGGCGTGATAGGTGGCCTCAGCGCCATTCCTTATATCCACCACTTCCCGATTGTCGAGGCGCTGACGGCGCTGTTTGGCCTGCCGGTCAGCATTGAGAACGATGCCAACGCGGCAGGTATTGCCGAGGCGGCGTTGGGGGCCGGGCGAGACTATCGGCACGTGCTGTTTGTGATCGTCGGCTCAGGCGTGGGCGGGGCTATCCTGGAAGATAAAGTGCTGCGTCGCGGTAGTCACGGTTATGCAGGTGAGTTTGGCCTGATGACGCTGGAGGGCGGGCAGACGTTCAGCGAACTGGGCACCGCCGTGGCGATGGCGCGGCGCTACGCGCAGCGGATGTCGCTTGAGCTGGATTCGATTTCCGGGGCCGAGGTGTTTCGTCTGGCCGAGCAGGGCGATGAGGTCGCGAAGCAGGAAGTGGCGCAGTTCTACCACTGGATGGCTGTCGGCTTGCTCAATTTGCAGGTCTGCTACGATCCGGATTGTCTGGTGATCGGCGGTGGGATCTCTGCCAGCGATGCTATTTTTGCCGGGATCGCCTCTCGCTTAACCGATCTGGTCGCGGAAAAAGATCTCGCGGAATTTATGCCGAAGCTGCTGCTCTGCCAGTACCGCAACGACGCCAATCTTATCGGCGCAGCGGTGAGCTTTACACAGCAACATGGCTAAAATGTCGCTTCGGAGTGTTCTGGTTTCCCTCTCGCTTTCAGCCAGCTAACCTAAAATGGTTAGAGTGATAACGATTTTAGCTGAGAAGCAGGAGGGAAACATGATGCAATATAAGCGACTTACCGTAGCGATTCTGACCGCCGGCGCGCTCTTTACCGTTGCTGGGTGTTCATCCAACCAGGCGTTAAAAACTACCGATGGGAAGACTATCGTCACCGACGGGAAACCGCAGGTCGATGAAGATACCGGCCTGGTGTCTTACAAAAATGCTGAAACCGGCAAAACCGAACAGATCAATCGCGATCAGGTGCGGTCGATGGGTGAGCTCGATAACTAAACGTTATTCGTGGCCCCGCGAATGCAGTGCGGGGCCAGCGCATAACGTTTAAATCAATGCGCTATTGATTTTGACGATGATTTTACGCAGCGGTGCGCCCGCGCCAAGGCTGCTCATCGGGCGGTGCAGTTCGCCGGGGAAGATGATGGCAATCTCTTCCGGGTGCAGGTGAATCAGCGTTTCGCTGCTGATTTGCGTGCAGAAGCCGATATCATGCGCGTCGTTAAACGCGCCGTCCTCGACAATCTCCAGTCCCTTATTACCCGCCCCAATAATCTCTTCACCCTTCAGTACGATGTGAATATCAATATATTGACGATGATACTCCGGGCGCTGCTCGGCAAGCGGCTTGCTTTCTCCTTCTACCACGTTGAAGAACAGGTTATCGCCATCGACGGTATATTTACCCGGCGGCAGGGTGTGTGGCTCCTGTTGGATCACGGCGCGCAGCGCCTTGCGGATAGCCTGCGGATAAAAGGCGGTTTTCTCCGCGTTGTACAGCGTGTCGATAATCATGCCGGAACTCCCGATGCGGGTTGATGGGCTAAAAGGGTGAGCGAGCGGGCAACAATGCCCGGTACATCTCCGGAAATATCGACCGGCAGAATGTCCGGCTCGCGGTCGTCTGGGGCTTCCAGCGCGGCAAACTGGCTTCGCAGCAACGCTTCCGGCATAAAGTGGCCTTTGCGCGCCTGCATACGTTGCAAGATGCAGTCGTAGTCACCGGTCAGCCACAGGAAGCGCAGATGCGGATTACCCGCGCGCAGCTGGTCGCGGTAGCGCTTTTTCAGCGCCGAGCAGACCAGCACGCCGGACTCGTTTTTCTGCCCGAGGCTAAAGATCACATCGCCAATACGTTCCAGCCACGGCTGGCGGTCGCTATCCTCCAGCGGCTGGCTGGCGGCCATTTTGACGATATTGGCCCGTGGGTGAAGGTCATCGCCGTCGATAAACTTCGCCCCCAGCGCCTGGGAAAGCGCTTGCCCGACGGTGGTTTTTCCGGTGCCGGAGACGCCCATTAAAATAATGCATTGTCCTGCCATGGTTTTGCTCCCGACTCAGACGGCAACCAGCATGCCGCCGTCAACAAACAGCAGATGCCCATTCACAAAATCAGAGGCTTTCGACGACAGGAATACCGCCGCGCCAACCAGCTCCTGCGGGTCGCCCCAGCGGGCGGCTGGCGTACGTTTGCACAACCAGTCAGTGAAGGCTTTATCGTCAACCAACGCCTGGGTCATGGCGGTTTTAAAGTAGCCAGGAGCGATACCGTTAACCTGAATGTTATGGCGCGCCAGCTCCACGCACATTCCGCGGGTCAGCATTTTGACCGCGCCTTTGGCGGCGGCGTACGGGGTGATGGTGTCGCGGCCCAGTTCGCTCTGCATCGAGCAGATATTGACGATTTTCCCCGCGCCGCGCGTCATCATGCGTTTGGCCACGGCCTGGGAAACCAGGAAAACGGCGGTCTGGTTCACGGCAATCACGTCGTTCCATTCTTTCACCGGAAACTCGGTGAACGGATGGCGGCGCTGGATGCCGGCGTTATTAAACAGTACGTCGATAGCGCCGATGCGAGTTTCAATATCGGCAATAGCGTTTTCCACCGACTCCGGGTCGGTGACGTTAAAGACCGCAGTATGGGCGGTGGCACCCTCGTCGCGGAGTTTCATCGCCGCCTGCTCGGCGCGTTCTGCGGAGATATCGTTGATGATGATTTCCGCGCCGTACTGGGCCAGTCCCTGAGCCATCACGTAGCCGATACCTTGTCCGGAACCGGTAATTAAAATGCGTTTGCCTTGCAGGCTGAATAAGTTGTTCATCACAGTGTCCTGTATTGCGAGCCGATGCGCCAAGAAGATGCTCTCTATCTCACGGTTTTTGCCTCGGTGAAACTGTGATGAAGATCACTCTCAACTATGTTACAAAAAGGGGTTACAGCATGTGTGATCCTGAAGAGGAATACCGGGCGAAAACCGCGCCATACGGGGCTTTGACGATGGGTTATCGCTTTCTCTTTTTTGTAACCTGCTGGCATAATAGGCCACGGGATTTCGGCAATGACGGGCAGGGCTAATGAAAGTACAACGCATCACGTTAGAGGATATCGCCGCGCTGGCGGGGGTAACCAAAATGACCGTCAGCCGCTATTTACGTACCCCCGAGAAGGTGAAGCCGGAAACCGCCGAACGCATTGCCAGCGTGATTGAAGAGGTGGGCTACCAGCCGGATGCCGATAATCCCGCCATAAGTAGTAACGTTGCGCCGCGCATTGGCGTGCTCATCCCCTCTTTTAATAACCAGATTTTCTCCGACGTGCTGGCAGGTATTGAATCGGTCACCACCGCCCACGGCTATCAAACGCTGGTGGTGAACTACGATTACGACAGCCAGCGTGAAGAGGAACAGATTGCTACCGTGCTGGCGCTGAACGTCAAGGCGCTGCTGCTAACCGAATCGGTCCATACGCTGCGGGCGGAGAAATACCTGAAAGCCGCAAAAATACCCATTGCCGAGGTGATGGGGCTATCGGATAACGCCGATCGCATTAACGTGGGCTTTGATAATTACCGCGCCGGGTTGGATATGACCAACATGCTGCTGGCCAGCGGCAAAAAGCAGATTATCTATTTTGGCTCGATGTCGGATATTCGCGATGAGCAGCGCTATGCGGGCTACTGCCGGGCAATGGAGGAGGCGGGTCTGGCTGTCGGGCGCATAGCGCCAAACAAGGTCTCTTCGGTGTCAATTGGCACCGGCATGATGACCCTTGCCCGTCAGATGTATAAAGAGATGGATGCTATTCTCTGCACCAACGATGACCTGGCGGTCGGGGTGTTACAGGAGTGCATCGCTTCGGGTATCGCGGTGCCGCAGGAGATGGCGATTGCAGGGTTCCATGGGCTGGAGATGGGTCAGGTGGTGAGCCCGCGTCTGGCGAGCGTTTTGACCCCGCGCTTTGAAATGGGCAAGGTCGCCACCGAGATTTTAATCAAGAAAATAAAAGGGTTACCTACTATTGAGAAGGTTGACCTGCATTATCGTTTATCGATGGGTGAAACCATCTAGCTTTCGCCTGCCACGTCGGCAATGTTATTCAATTGTTGCCACCCAGCCCGCATTCCAGCGGGCTTTTGCTTCCACGATCACGTCATCCGTAACACGGATTTCTAACACGATCTGCCGTGATGCAGATCGCAAAATGACATCGCGAAAACCCGTTTGATAGGCGTAACAAATTTCTAAACGCTTAAACAGGTAACACGATGAATACTGCAAACCCAAACACGGTACTGTTGATTGCTCCGGTCGTAGACGGCCTGATGGACAAACTCTCCACCGCTTTCCAGGTCTATCGTCTGTATGAACAGGCTGACCCGCAGGCTTTCTTACGTGAAGTCGGCCATCAGGTGCAGGCGGTGGTCACCCGTGGTGATATCGGCGTCACCCGCGCCGTGCTGGAACAGCTGCCTAACGCCGGGCTGGTAGCGGTGTTTGGTGTTGGTACTGATGCGGTGGATCTCGACTATACCCGCGCTCATGACATTGCCGTCACCATCACTTCCGGCGTGCTGACCAACGATGTTGCCGACCTGGCGATGGGGCTGCTGCTGGCAGGCGCGCGCCAGCTGTGCCAGGGCGATAAATTTGTTCGCGAAGGCAAATGGCTGAAACAAGGGCCGGGGCTGGCGACTCAGGTTAGCGGTAAACGCCTCGGTATCTTTGGCATGGGTAACATCGGCCAGGCCATTGCCCGTCGCGCCAGCGGATTTGATATGGAGATCCTCTACACCGACCGCAAAAAGCTTAATCACGTTGACTATCAGTGGTGTGCCGACCTGCACACTCTGGCCCACGAAAGCGATTTTCTGGTGATTGCTGCTTCAGGCGGCGCGGCAAACCGCGGGCTGATCGATGCGAGCGTGTTTAACGTGATGCCAAAACACGCGTGGCTGATTAACATCGCGCGCGGCACCCTGGTGGATGAAAAAGCCCTGATTCACGCCCTGCAAAATGGTGTCATTGCCGGTGCCGGGCTGGATGTGTACGAAGAAGAGCCGCATGTGCCTGAGGCGCTGATTGCCATGGATAACGTGGTACTGCTGCCGCACGTAGCGAGCGCTACCCACGAAACCCGCCAACGGATGAGCGAGGTGGTGTTCAAGAACGTCGACGCCTTTTTCAACGCGACGCCTTTACCGAATGCCATTGATTAATCCTCGGTTCTTTTCGCCATGCTGAGCATGGCTTCCCCTCGAGAGAGAGTATGAATGATGAATGAGAAAATACCTGGCACTCGCTGGCTGCGCATCATTGCGCCTGTTCTCATCGCGTGCATTATTTCGTTTATGGACCGGGTTAATATCAGCTTCGCGCTGCCCGGCGGCATGGAGTCCGACCTGGGTATTACCAGCCAGATGGCGGGGGTCGCGAGCGGGATATTCTTTATTGGCTATCTCTTTTTGCAAATACCGGGTGGGCGCATTGCGGTTCACGGCAGCGGTAAGCGTTTTATCGCCTGGTCGCTGCTGGCGTGGGCGATTGTCTCGATTGCTACCGGCTTTGTGACCCATGAATACCAGCTGCTGGCGCTGCGTTTTATCCTCGGCGTGTCCGAGGGCGGCATGCTGCCGGTGGTGCTGACGATGGTCAGTAACTGGTTCCCGGAAAAAGAGATTGGCCGTGCGAACGCCTTTGTAATGATGTTTGCCCCGCTGGGCGGCATGCTCACCGCGCCGGTCTCCGGGGCGATTATCTCGGCGCTCGATTGGCGTTGGCTGTTTATCATCGAAGGGCTGCTGTCGCTGGTGGTGCTGACCGTATGGTGGCTGATGATTAGCGACCGCCCGGAAGAGGCGCGCTGGCTGCCGGAGCGTGAGCGTGAGTATCTGATAACCGCGCTGACCGCCGAGCGAGAGGCTCGACGTTCAGAAGCGCCGGTGAGCAACGCACCGGTGCGGGAAGTGTTCCGTAACTCGGGGCTGATGAAGCTGGTACTGCTCAACTTCTTCTACCAGACCGGGGATTACGGCTACACGCTGTGGCTGCCGACCATCCTCAAGAACCTGACCGGCGCCAATATGGCGAGCGTGGGCGTGCTGGCCATCCTGCCATTTATCGCCACGCTTGCCGGGATCTACATTATCTCCCTGTTCAGCGACCGCAGCGGGAAGCGGCGTTTGTGGGTTCGCTTCTCGCTCTATGGTTTTGCCGCCGCGCTGCTGGCTTCGGTGGTGCTGCGCGACCATGTGGTGGCGGCCTATATCGCGCTGGTGGTGTGCGGCTTCTTCCTGAAAGCGGCGACCAGCCCGTTCTGGTCAATCCCCGGGCGTATTGCCATGCCGGAAGTGGCGGGCAGCGCGCGTGGCGTGATCAACGGCCTGGGTAACCTGGGCGGCTTCTGCGGGCCGTATCTGGTCGGGGTGATGATCTACTTCTATGGCCAGAACGTGGCGGTGTGCGCGCTGGCGGGCTCGTTGATTATCGCCGGGACCATCACCTTCTTCCTGCCAAAACAGTGCGACCTGACCGCATCATCTGACGAACCGCCTGTGGCGGATAAACCAGCCAACCAACCTTCCTGACCCTGCCGGGGCGTGGTTCTCACGCCCCCCAATTCCTGCTGTTGTGTGAACTGATCCTGTAAGTGTCATCATTAACTGTCTAAACTCAGGAATAAAATAATGAAGTAAGACAGGCCAATTATGATTCTTATTATTTATGCGCATCCTTATCCGCATCACTCGCATGCGAATAAGCGGATGCTTGAGCAGGTAAGGACGCTCGACGGCGTTGAAGTCCGTTCTCTCTATCACCTCTATCCCGATTTTAATATCGACGTTGCCGCCGAACAGGAGGCGCTCTCCCGCGCCGATCTGGTCATTCTGCAGCACCCGATGCAGTGGTACAGCACGCCGCCGCTGCTGAAGCTGTGGCTAGACAAAGTGCTGGCGCACGGTTGGGCCTACGGTCACGGCGGCACGGCGCTGCACGGCAAAAGCGTGATGTGGGCGGTCACCACCGGCGGCGGCGAAAGCCACTTTGATATTGGATCACATCCAGGCTTTGACGTGCTGGGACAGCCGCTGGAGGCCACCGCGGTGTACTGCGGCATGAAATGGTTGCCGCCGTTTGCCGTCCACTGCACGTTTATCTGCGACGAAGAGACGCTGCAGGCGCAGGCGCGACACTACAAACAACGGTTACTGGCCTGGCAGGAGGAGCACAACAATGGATAGCCATACGCTAATACAGGCGCTGATTTATCTCGGTTCGGCGGCGCTGATTGTACCCATCGCCGTCCGTCTGGGGCTGGGTTCGGTGCTCGGCTACCTGATTGCTGGTTGTATTATCGGCCCCTGGGGGCTGCGGCTGGTGACCGACGCCGAGTCTATTCTGCACTTTGCTGAAATCGGCGTGGTACTGATGCTGTTCGTGATTGGCCTTGAGCTGGACCCGCAGCGTCTCTGGAAACTCCGCGCCTCGGTGTTTGGCGGTGGTCTCTTGCAGATGGTGCTGTGCGGCGCGTTAATCGGCGTCTTCTGTATCTTCCTCGGCCTTCGCTGGCAGGTGGCGGAGCTTATCGGCATGACGCTGGCGCTGTCGTCTACCGCGATTGCCATGCAGGCGATGAATGAACGCAACCTGACGGTGACGCAGGTGGGGCGTAGCGCCTTTGCGGTGCTGCTGTTCCAGGATATTGCAGCCATTCCGCTGGTAGCGATGATCCCACTGCTGGCGAGCAGCGGCGGTTCCACCACGCTCGGCGCCTTTGCGTTCTCGGCGCTGAAGGTGGCCGGGGCGCTGGCGCTGGTGGTGATGCTGGGGCGCTATGTTACGCGACCGCTGTTACGCTTCGTGGCGCGCTCCGGTCTGCGCGAAGTATTCAGCGCCGTGGCCCTGTTCCTGGTCTTTGGCTTTGGCTTACTGCTGGAAGAGGTCGGGCTATCGATGGCGATGGGCGCATTCCTCGCCGGGGTGCTGCTGGCGAGCTCGGAGTACCGTCACGCGCTGGAAAGCGATATCGAGCCGTTCAAAGGGCTGCTGCTAGGTCTGTTCTTTATCGGCGTCGGAATGTCCATCGACTTTGGCACGCTGATTCATAACCCGCTGCGCATTATTACGCTGCTGGTCGGCTTCCTGGTGATTAAGTCTGTTCTGCTGTGGCTGATTGCCAAACCGCTTCAGGTGCCGCGCTCGCAGCGCCTGTGGTTCGCGGCGCTGCTGGGGCAGGGGAGTGAGTTTGCCTTCGTGGTGTTTGGTGCCGCGCAGATGGCTAACGTGCTGGATCCGGAATGGGCCAAGGCGCTGACGCTGGCGGTAGCCCTGTCAATGGCGGCGACGCCGATTCTGCTGGTGCTGCTGACCCGCCTTGAGAAACGTAATAGCGCAGGTGATGCGCGCGAAGCGGATCAAATCGACGAAGAACAGCCGCGGGTGATTATCGCTGGCTTCGGGCGTTTCGGGCAGATTACCGGCCGCTTGCTGCTGTCGAGCGGGGTGAAAATGGTAGTCCTCGATCACGATCCGGATCACGTCGATACGCTGCGTAAATTCGATATGAAAGTCTTTTACGGCGATGCAACGCGAGCCGATCTGCTGGAGTCGGCAGGCGCGGCGAAGGCCGAGGTGCTGATTAACGCCATTGACGATCCGCAGGCGAGCCTTGAGCTAACCGAGGTGGCAAAAGAGCACTTCCCGAATCTGACGATTATTGCACGCGCCCGCGACGTTGAGCACTACATCAAGCTGCGTCAGGCCGGGGTAGACGCACCGGAGCGTGAAACCTTCGAAGGGGCGTTGAAGTCGGGTCGTCAGGCGCTGGAGTCACTGGGGCTTGGCGCCTATGAGGCGCGCGAGCGTGCCGACCTGTTCCGTCGCTTTAACACGCAGCTGATGGAAGAGATGGTGGAGATGGCGGAAAACGATGACACTTCACGGGCAGCGGCGTTTAAACGCACCAGCGCTATGCTCACCGAGATTATCAACGAAGATCGCAACCACCTGTCGGTGATTCAGCGCCACGGCTGGCAGGGAACGGAAGAGGGAAAACATAGCGGTAATCCAGAAGACGAGCCGGAAGTAAAGCCGACGCTCTGATGCCGTATTAGGTGTAATGCTGGCTGTCCACTTAACCTACCGTGGACTTGCCAGCAAAACGAAAAATTTTCTTCTTCTTTACCTGGCTGCCAGTCGACGAAAGATTAAGCTTTCCGTATAGTGGCGACAATTTTTTTTCGTATCTGGGACACACTCAATGATCAGTCTGATTGCTGCACTAGCGGTAGATCGCGTTATCGGTATGGAAAACGCCATGCCCTGGGACCTGCCAGCCGATCTGGCCTGGTTTAAACGCAACACCTTAAACAAACCGGTGGTGATGGGCCGCCTGACCTGGGAGTCCATCGGACGCCCGTTGCCGGGCCGTAAGAACATCGTCATCAGCAGCCAGCCGGGCACTGATGACCGCGTACAGTGGGTGAAATCGGTCGATGAAGCGATCGCTGCCTGCGGCGACGTGGAAGAGATTATGGTGATTGGCGGTGGTCGCGTGTACGAGCAGTTCCTGCCGAAAGCGCAGAAGCTTTATCTGACGCACATTGATGCCGAAGTGGAAGGCGACACCCATTTCCCGGATTACGACCCAGACCAGTGGGAGTCGGTGTTCAGCGAGTTCCATGATGCGGATGAGCAGAACTCTCATAGCTACTGCTTTGAGGTGCTCGAGCGTCGTTAAGACCGAGCCTTTCCCGGCGGCGCTTCGCTTGGCCGGGCTACAGATAAGGTTCAGCAAAATAAAAACGCCGGGTTCTCACCCGGCGTTTTTTTGCTTTGGTAGCCCGGCCAAGCGAAGGTACAAACCGGAAACATAGGTAACACTTTAGACCGGATACATGGGTAACAGTTATAACTGGCATAGAAGAGGAGACTCGCTATGCCCTGGACTGAGACCCGACCTATG
>NZ_VDAG01000090.1:0-231 GCF_019584505.1 Kluyvera sp. EC_51
GTGTTCCGTTCACTATGTTAATCGTACCTCTTTCGCCTTTGCGGGTATGACGCCTGCCATGGCGAAGGCTATGCGACCGTCGCAGATGCTGTATATTCAGGTGGTGTAGCGCTTCGCGGCTACGAAAGTACAGCGTTTTATAAATTGTCTCAGGTGATATTCGCAGCGTTTTTTGACGTGGTTTTGTTCGCCTTAACCATCCTGATATTTGCTCTGGAGACCATTTCATCT
>NZ_VDAG01000091.1:0-2310 GCF_019584505.1 Kluyvera sp. EC_51
CTGGCAAGGCTGGGACGGAAGTCACTGTCGTTCTCAAAATCGCTGGAGCTGCATGACAAGGTCATCGGGCATTATCTGAACATAAAACACTATCAGTAAGTTGGAGTCATTACCTAAATTAACAATAAACCCCATTAATAGTCACAATCAGAAAAATAAAAAGCCGTTTATTCCCTACGGTATAAACGGCTTTTTTGGAACATGACTCACTCAATGGAGCACGGTCACCGCATCCTTAAGGCGTCCGGCGCGGTGCTTCACCATGGCCGAAATGCGCGCGCTCTCCTCGACCAGATCGGCGTTTTTCTGCGTGATGCTGTCGAGTTCAGCTACCGCACGGGTTAGCTCTGATAAGCCGGTTGCCTGCTCGGAGGTCGCGTGGCTGATCTGGGCGATAAGCTGGGTCACGTTTTTCACCTGCACAACGATATCATCCATCGTACGGCCCGCGGCGTAAACCTGCTCAGAGCCGGACTGCACCTTGCTGGCGCTGGCATCAATGAGTTTACGAATATCGTTAGCCGCACTGGCGCTGCGGCTGGCAAGATGGCGTACTTCGCCCGCGACCACGGCAAACCCTTTGCCCTGCTCCCCTGCCCTTGCCGCTTCAACCGCCGCGTTCAGCGCCAGAATATTGGTCTGGAACGCGATATCGTTAATCAGAGAGGTAATCGAGCCAATGCGCTGCGTGCTGTCGGCAATATCATCCATCGTTTTAACCACGGTCTGCATCGCATTGCCCCCTTTCGTTGCCGCGCTGCTCGCAGCCACGGAGAGTTTGTCCACCTCGGCGGCGGTCTCGGAGTTACTCTGAACGGACGCGGCCATCTGGTTCATTGTCGCGACGGTCTGCTGCACGTTCGCGACGGTCTGACAGGTCCGATCGTTCAGATCTTCATTTCCCTGCGCCAGCCTGTCGCTCCCGTCACGGACGCTCACCACCTGGCTCGACACGTCATTGATCAACCAGCGGCACATCAGGCCAAGTTGTCCTACCGCGCGCAGCGTCAGGCCCAGCTCATCGCTGCGGTTAAGATGCTGCACGCTGTTGCGCTCGCCGGTGGCGACCTTCAGCGCCTGTCGCGCCACATTCTCTATCGGGCGGACAATCTGTTGCTCAAACAGCAGCGTTCCCATCAGCATCACCACCGCAGCGGCGGCAAGCGGTAACCAGCCTGCGGAGGTGGCGGCCAGCGTGGCGGCGAGTCCGGCAAAGAGCACCGCCATCACGCTGCGCACGCGCCAGCGCAGCGGCATGGCCGGGAGTTTACCCAGCCAGCCCTTTCCCACCACCAGCCCTTTGTGAATACGTTTTTTACAGCGCCCGTCGTTCAGCGCCCGGTAGAGCGGCTCCACGGCGGCGATCTCTTCCGCTGTGGCTCTGGTGCGAATCGACATATAGCCCGTCACCTGCCCGCGACGCACCATCGGCACCGCGTTAGCACGCACCCAGTAGTGGTCACCGTTTTTGCGCCGGTTTTTGACAATCCCGCTCCACGGCTCGCCCTGCTGCAGCGTGTACCACATATCGGCAAACGCAGCTTTTGGCATATCGGGATGGCGCACCATATTGTGCGGCTGGCCCGTCAGCTCATCGAGCTGATAGCCGCTCACCTGAACAAAGGTGTCGTTGGCGTGGGTGATGTAGCTGTGGACGTCTGTGGTAGACATTAAGGTGGTGTCATCGTCCAGAGGATATTCATTCTGGGTGACATAGGTTGGAGAGGACATCGTGAGCATCCCTTGCAGGTTATTTGAAAGTTAATTTTGTGGGGCAATGTTTTTTCGGCGGTAAACAATTTATCTTTAGGGAAGGTGCGAATAAGCAGGTCATTTCTTCCCAAGCTGACTCGCTGATTAAAATTTCGCGGATCTGGGCCGATTTTTTTCCCGCAAACACATCGAATCAGCCTATTTAGGCTATTTTTTCCACCATTTCTGGCGTTATTTCAGGTTTTTACTGAGATCTCTCCCTCTGACGTATCATTTGGTCCACCCGAAACAGGTTGGCCAGGGTGAATAACATCGCCAGTTGGTTATCGTTTTTCAGCAGCCCCTTGTATCTGGCTTTCACGAAGCCGAACTGCCGCTTGATGATGCGAAACGGGTGCTCCACCCTGGCACGGATGCTGGCTTTCATGTATTCGATGTTGATGGCCGTTTTGTTCTTGCGCGGATGCTGCTTCAAGGTTTTTACCCTGCCGGGACGCTCGGCGATCAGCCAGTCCACATCCACCTCGGCCAGCTCCTCGCGCTGTGGCGCTCCTTGGTAGCCGGCATCGGCTGAGACAAATTGCTCCTCTCCATGAA
>NZ_VDAG01000092.1:0-176818 GCF_019584505.1 Kluyvera sp. EC_51
CTGGCAAGGCTGGGACGGAAGTCACTGTCGTTCTCAAAATCGCTGGAGCTGCATGACAAGGTCATCGGGCATTATCTGAACATAAAACACTATCAGTAAGTTGGAGTCATTACCTGTAAGTGGATTAATATGATAAATGCCAATCGTCCGATACTGAACCTCGATCTCGATCTGCTGAGAACCTTTGTTGCTGTTGCCGACCTGAGCACCTTCGCGGCGGCGGCGGCGGCGGTGTGCCGCACTCAATCTGCCGTCAGCCAGCAAATGCAGCGCCTGGAACAACTGGTGGGGAAAGAGCTCTTTGCCCGCCATGGGCGTAATAAGCTCCTCACCGAACATGGCATCCAACTGCTGGGCTATGCGCGAAAAATTCTGCGCTTCAACGATGAAGCATGCACGTCGCTAATGTTTAGCTCCCTGCAGGGGCAGCTAACGCTCGGCTCATCAGATGAGTCCTCTGATACCATTCTCCCGTTCCTGTTGAACCGCATTAGCTCTGCCTATCCGAAGCTGGCGCTGGATGTGCGGGTTAAACGTCACTGCGTGATGGCCGAGATGCTGAAAAGCAAAGAGGTCGATCTGGCGCTGACGACGCATCCGTTGGAAGGTTTTGAGTCGACGATTTTACGTACGTCGCCTACGCTTTGGTATTGTGCGGCGGACTTCACCCTGCGCCCGGAAGAGCCGGTACCGCTGGTGTTGCTCGACGATCCAAGTCCGTTCCGCGATATGATTATCAAAACGCTGGATGCCGCCGGTATCGCGTGGCGTCTGGCATACGTTGCCTCAACGCTCTCCGCCGTTCGCGCTGCGGTTAAAGCGGGTCTTGGCGTGACCGGTCGGCCGGCCGAGATGATGAGCCCGGATCTCCGCGCCCTCGGCAAAGGAGAGGGGATGCCAGACCTACCGGAAACGGAATATATGCTCAGCTACAACGTGGAGAGCGAAAACGAGCTGGCGCAGATGATTTTCCAGTCTCAGGAACAGCGTTACGATCCGTGGCCGAATGCTGGCAGTTATACCTCGGAAGGGGGAGATAATTCCCTTATTCATGAGAGGGACTTTGATTAACAACTCGCTCAAAATGTAGTAACAAAATGTGAATGCAAAAAAGAATCGTAGACGAAGAAAAATCCGTTTGCGGTTCTTTTTTCGTACTTCTACGTAGCCAGAAAAAAAATAAATCTAATAATGTGATAATAATCATGCAATTAGAATTATTTTCCTCTTCAAATGCCCTACCATTAAACGCAAAGTCATATCACCTGCTAATGTTAAAAAAACGGATAGATTGTTGCCGTTTTGCGGGTCGAATTAACAAAAGCGTGTCTTAGATCAAGAAAATACTCCTCATTGGGGGGAGGAATCATTAGAAAATCCTGTCAAAATAGAAGGGTAATTCTTGTTGTCGCTACAAAACGGACACGATTCAACAACAGGTAAACCGCAGGGTCTATTGAGCTGAATCAAATCAAAGGGCACGTAATGTTAATGAAATGCTTTTGATGTAAATTAATGTGAGGAAACTTTTGTTAAAGTTGACAAAAGGTTATAGAAAGGAGTAAAAAACCTCCACATTTTGCGGTCTATGTTTCGAATTGGGCTGTTTGTTGGTTTTTTAATCCTCCCCATGAATCGATGTAGCGTCCATCTGCCGGTAAGAGCAGAGGTGGTAATGCTACTTATTTGGTTAAGCAATGCGTATGTCAACATCCACTGAAATCATCGCTCATCACTGGGCATTCGCTATCTTTCTGATCATTGCCATTGGCCTGTGCTGCCTGATGTTAATCGGCGGCTGGTACCTTGGTGGTCGCGCACGCGCAAGAAGCAAAAACACCCCGTTTGAATCGGGTATCGACTCCGTTGGCTCCGCTCGTTTGCGTCTGTCGGCTAAGTTTTATCTGGTCGCCATGTTCTTCGTCATCTTCGACGTTGAAGCGCTCTACCTCTACGCCTGGTCAACGTCCATTCGCGAGAGCGGTTGGGTTGGCTTTATCGAAGCCGCCATTTTCATATTTGTGCTGCTGGCTGGTCTGGTTTACCTCGTTCGCATCGGCGCGCTTGATTGGACGCCTGCGCGTTCTCGCCGCACGCTGGCTAACCCAGAAACCGACAGCGTCACTAACCGTAATACGCAGTAAAAGCGAGGCAATAAGATGGATTATACGCTCACCCGCATAGATCCTAACGGTGAGAACGACCGTTACCCCCTGCAGAAACAGGAGATTGTTACCGATCCCCTGGAGCAAGAGGTGAACAAAAGCGTGTATATGGGGAAACTCGAACACGCGCTTCACGACATGGTCAACTGGGGCCGTAAGAACTCAATCTGGCCTTACAACTTCGGCCTTTCTTGCTGCTACGTTGAAATGGTGACGTCATTCACTGCGGTGCATGACGTTGCGCGTTTTGGTGCGGAAGTACTGCGTGCGTCCCCGCGTCAGGCTGACCTGATGGTGGTTGCCGGTACCTGCTTCACCAAGATGGCTCCGGTTATTCAGCGTCTGTACGACCAGATGCTGGAACCGAAATGGGTTATCTCAATGGGCGCCTGTGCAAACTCCGGTGGTATGTATGACATCTACTCCGTGGTGCAGGGCGTGGATAAATTCATTCCTGTCGACGTGTACATTCCAGGCTGCCCTCCGCGCCCGGAAGCCTACATGCAGGCGCTGATGCTGCTTCAGGAATCCATTGGTAAAGAACGTCGCCCACTGTCGTGGGTTGTTGGCGATCAGGGCGTTTACCGCGCCAACATGCAGTCGGAGCGCGAGCGTAAACGCGGCGAACGCATTGCGGTGACGAATCTGCGGACACCGGACGAGATTTAATTTGCGCCTGCGGGCGGTGGCACTTTTTGACTTCGCAAACCAATATACAACAGCGCGAAGGCCACCCCCGGCAGTCACCACGGACCTTTTGCAATGGTGAACAATATGACCGATTTAACCGCGCAAGACGCAGCCGCATGGCAAACCCGCGATCACCTTGATGATCCGGTCATCGGCGAGTTGCGCAACCGTTTTGGGCCGGATGCTTTTACCGTTCAGGCCACTCGCACCGGGATACCCGTTGTTTGGGTTAAGCGCGAACAACTGCTCGAAATTGTCGACTTCCTGAAGAGGTTGCCAAAGCCTTACGTCATGCTTTTCGATCTCCACGGCATGGACGAACGTCTGCGTACGCACCGCGAAGGTTTACCTGCCGCGGACTTTTCCGTTTTCTACCACCTGATCTCAATAGACCGCAATCGCGATATCATGCTCAAGGTGGCATTGTCTGAAAACGACCTGAACGTCGCGACCATCACCAAACTTTTCCCGAACGCCAACTGGTATGAGCGTGAAACCTGGGAAATGTTCGGCATTACCTTTAACGGCCACCCGAACCTGCGCCGCATCATGATGCCGCCGACCTGGGAAGGCCATCCGCTGCGTAAAGACTACCCGGCGCGCGCCACCGAATTCGACCCGTTTGAGCTGACGAAAGCCAAGCAGGATCTGGAAATGGAAGCGCTGACCTTCAAACCGGAAGAGTGGGGCATGAAGCGCGGGACCGAAAACGAGGACTTCATGTTCCTCAACCTCGGCCCGAACCACCCGTCTGCGCACGGTGCATTCCGTATTATTCTGCAGCTTGATGGCGAAGAGATTGTCGACTGCGTACCTGACATCGGCTACCACCACCGTGGCGCTGAGAAGATGGGCGAGCGTCAATCCTGGCACAGCTACATTCCGTACACCGACCGTATCGAGTACCTCGGCGGCTGCGTGAACGAAATGCCGTACGTGCTGGCGGTAGAGAAACTGGCGGGTATCACCACGCCGGACCGCGTGAACGTGATTCGCGTGATGCTCTCCGAACTGTTCCGCATCAACAGCCACCTGCTGTACATCTCGACGTTCATTCAGGACGTCGGCGCGATGACGCCGGTCTTCTTCGCCTTCACCGACCGTCAGAAAATCTATGACCTGGTCGAAGCGATTACCGGCTTCCGTATGCACCCGGCCTGGTTCCGCATCGGCGGCGTGGCGCACGACCTGCCTCGCGGCTGGGATCGTCTGCTGCGTGAATTCCTCGAGTGGATGCCGAAGCGTCTGGACTCTTACGAGAAAGCCGCGCTGCGTAACACCATTCTGAAAGGCCGCTCCGTCGGCGTTGCTGCTTATACCGCAAAAGAAGCGCTGGAGTGGGGCACCACCGGTGCTGGCCTGCGTGCGACCGGTATCGGCTTCGACGTACGTAAATGGCGTCCATACTCTGGCTACGAAAACTTCGACTTCGAAATCCCGACCGGCGGTGGCGTTTCTGACTGCTACACCCGCGTGATGCTGAAAGTGGAAGAGCTGCGCCAGAGCCTGCGCATTCTTCAGCAGTGCCTCGACAACATGCCGGAAGGCCCGTTCAAGGCGGATCACCCGCTGACCACGCCGCCACCGAAAGAGCGCACGCTGCAGCACATTGAAACCCTGATCACCCACTTCCTGCAGGTTTCCTGGGGCCCGGTTATGCCGGCGCAGGAGTCCTTCCAGATGGTGGAAGCGACCAAGGGTATTAACAGTTACTACCTGACCAGCGACGGCAGCACCATGAGCTACCGCACCCGTATCCGTACGCCGAGCTATGCGCACCTGCAGCAGATTCCGTCGGCGATCCGTGGCAGCCTGGTATCAGACCTTATCGTCTATCTGGGTAGTATTGATTTTGTTATGTCAGACGTGGACCGCTAATTATGCACGAGAATCAACAACCACAAACCGAGGCTTTTGAGCTGAGTGCGGCAGAGCGTGAAGCTATTGAGCACGAGAAGCACCACTACGAAGACCCGCGTGCGGCGTCCATCGAAGCGCTGAAGATCGTTCAGAAACAGCGTGGCTGGGTACCGGACGGTGCGATTTACGCGATTGCCGAGGTTCTGGATATTCCGGCAAGCGACGTAGAAGGTGTGGCAACGTTCTACAGCCAGATTTTCCGCCAGCCGGTTGGCCGTCACGTGATTCGCTATTGCGACAGCGTGGTGTGTCACATCACCGGTTATCAGGGCATTCAGGCCGCGATTGAGAAGAAGCTCGACATCAAACCGGGTCAAACCACCTTTGATGGCCGCTTCACCCTGCTGCCGACCTGCTGCCTGGGCAACTGCGACAAGGGGCCGACCATGATGATTGATGAGGACACTCACAGCCATCTGACGCCGGAAGCCATTCCTGACCTGCTGGAGCAGTATAAATAATGAAAAATATTATTCTGACTCCCGAAACCCATCCGCTGACCTGGCGTCTTCGCGACGACAAACAGCCGGTGTGGTTGGAAGAGTATCAGGCGAAAAACGGCTATGCCGGTGCGCGTAAAGCGCTCTCCGGGATGGCCCCGGACGAGATCGTCAACCAGGTCAAAGACGCTGGCCTGAAAGGGCGCGGCGGCGCGGGCTTTTCCACCGGTCTGAAGTGGAGCCTGATGCCGAAAGACGAATCCATGAACATCCGTTACCTGCTGTGTAACGCCGATGAAATGGAGCCGGGCACCTATAAAGACCGCCTGTTGATGGAACAGCTGCCGCACTTGCTGGTGGAAGGCATGCTGATCTCCGCGTTCGCCCTGAAGGCGTACCGCGGCTACATCTTCCTGCGTGGTGAATACATTGAAGCCGCACAGCACCTGCGTCGCGCCATTGCGGAAGCGACCGAAGCGGGCCTGCTCGGGAAAAATATTCTCGGCACCGGTTTTGACTTCGAGCTGTTCGTGCACACCGGGGCAGGGCGCTACATTTGCGGTGAAGAAACCGCGCTGATTAACTCCCTTGAAGGCCGTCGTGCTAACCCACGTTCTAAGCCGCCGTTCCCGGCGAGCTCTGGCGTGTGGGGCAAACCGACCTGCGTCAACAACGTGGAAACCCTCTGTAACGTTCCGGCGATTCTGGCCAACGGCGTGGAGTGGTATCAGAACATCTCCACCAGTAAAGATGCCGGCACTAAGCTGATGGGCTTCTCCGGGCGTGTGAAAAACCCAGGCGTCTGGGAACTGCCGTTTGGCACCACCGCGCGTGAAATCCTTGAAGACTACGCTGGCGGTATGCGTGATGGCCTGAAATTTAAGGCCTGGCAGCCGGGCGGCGCAGGGACTGACTTCCTGACCGAATCGCACCTTGACCTGCCGATGGAGTTTGAAAGCATCGGTAAAGCGGGTAGCCGTCTGGGTACCGCGCTGGCAATGGCCGTCGACCACGAGATCGGCATGGTACCGTTGGTGCGTAACCTGGAAGAGTTCTTCGCCCGTGAGTCCTGCGGCTGGTGTACGCCATGCCGCGACGGCTTGCCGTGGAGCGTCAAAATTCTACGCGCCCTTGAGCGCGGTGAAGGCCAGCCTGGCGACATCGAGACACTTGAGCAACTGTGTCGATTCTTAGGGCCGGGTAAAACCTTCTGCGCGCACGCGCCTGGTGCGGTTGAGCCGCTGCAGAGCGCCATTAAATATTTCCGCGAAGAATTCGAAGCAGGCATCAAGCAGCAGTTCAGCAACACCCATGCAATTAACGGGATTCAGCCGAACCTGCTAAAGACGCGCTGGTGATTCCCACAAACTCATTCAGGTTGCATCAAGGCGGCAACTGAGTGAATCCCCGGGAGCTTACATTGGTAAGTGACTGGGGTGAACGAAGGCAGCCAACGCAGAGGCAGCCTGAATGAGGAAGTGGTAACGATTTTTTAATTTGGAAGCACGCTAATGGCTACGATTCATGTAGACGGCAAAGAGTACGAGGTCAACGGAGCGGACAACCTGTTACAGGCATGTCTCTCTATGGGCCTTGATATTCCCTACTTTTGCTGGCACCCGGCGCTTGGGAGCGTCGGTGCTTGCCGCCAGTGTGCGGTGAAGCAATATCAGAACGCGGAAGACACGCGTGGCCGCCTGGTGATGTCCTGTATGACACCGGCATCTGACGGCACCTTTATTTCTATCGACGACGCAGAAGCGAAGCAGTTCCGCGAGAGCGTGGTGGAGTGGTTGATGACTAACCACCCGCACGACTGTCCGGTCTGTGAAGAGGGCGGTAACTGCCACCTTCAGGATATGACCGTAATGACCGGCCATAGCTTCCGTCGCTATCGCTTTACTAAGCGTACCCACCGCAACCAGGACCTGGGGCCGTTCATCTCTCACGAAATGAACCGCTGCATCGCCTGCTACCGCTGCGTGCGTTACTACAAAGACTACGCTGACGGCACCGATCTCGGTGTATACGGCGCGCACGACAACGTCTACTTCGGCCGTCCAGAAGACGGTACCCTGGAAAGCGAATTCTCCGGTAACCTGGTTGAAATTTGCCCGACCGGCGTATTTACCGATAAGACGCACTCCGAGCGCTACAACCGTAAGTGGGACATGCAGTTTGCACCAAGCATCTGCCAGCAGTGCTCCATCGGCTGTAACACCAGCCCGGGCGAGCGTTACGGCGAACTGCGTCGTATCGAAAACCGCTATAACGGTACCGTTAACCACTACTTCCTCTGCGACCGCGGTCGTTTCGGCTATGGCTATGTGAACCTGAAAGACCGTCCGCGTCAGCCGGTTCAGCGTCGTGGCGATGACCTCATAACCCTCAACGCCGAGCAGGCGATGCAGGGCGCGGCGGATATTCTGCGTCAGTCGAAGAAGGTGATTGGTATCGGTTCTCCACGTGCGAGCGTGGAAAGCAACTTCGCGCTGCGTGAACTGGTGGGTGCGGATAACTTCTACACCGGCATCGCCAAAGGCGAGCAGGAACGTCTGCAGCTGGCGCTGAAAGTGCTGCGCGAAGGCGGCATTCATACGCCGGCGCTGCGTGACATCGAATCTTACGATGCGGTACTGGTGCTGGGCGAAGACGTTACCCAGACCGGCGCTCGCGTCGCGCTGGCGGTACGCCAGGCGGTGAAAGGTAAAGCGCGAGAAATGGCAGCGGCCCAGAAAGTGGCTGACTGGCAGATTGCGGCAATCCTGAACATCGGCCAGCGTGCTAAACATCCGCTGTTTGTCACCAACGTTGACGACACCCGTCTGGACGATATCGCCGCGTGGACCTACCGCGCACCGGTAGAAGATCAGGCGCGTTTAGGCTTCGCCATTGCCCATGCGCTGGACAACAACGCGCCGGCGGTTGACGGTATCGATCGCGACCTGCAGGGCAAGATCGACGTGATCGTTCAGGCGCTGGCCGGGGCGAAAAAACCACTGATTGTCTCCGGCACCAACGCCGGTAGCGCTGAAGTGATTCAGGCTGCAGCGAACGTGGCGAAAGCCCTGAAAATGCGCGGTTCTGACGTTGGCGTGACGATGATTGCTCGTGCGGTGAACAGCGTTGGCCTCGGCATGATTGGCGGCGGCTCTCTGGATGACGCCCTGAACGAGCTGGAAAGCGGCGCTGCCGATGCGGTTATCGTGCTGGAAAACGACCTGCACCGTCATGCGGCTGCCAGCCGTGTGAACGCGGCGCTGGATAAAGCTCCGCTGGTGATGGTCATTGACCATCAGCGCACGGCGATTATGGACCATGCGCACCTGGTGCTCTCGGCGGCAAGCTTTGCTGAAAGCGACGGTACGGTCATCAACAACGAAGGTCGCGCACAGCGCTTCTTCCAGGTGTATGACCCAAGCTACTACGACAGCAAAACCATCATGCTGGAAAGCTGGCGCTGGCTGCACTCGCTGCACAGCACCCTGGAAAACCGTCAGGTTGACTGGACTCAGCTGGACCACGTGATTGACGCTGCCGTCGCGGCGCTGCCGCAGCTGGCGGGCATTAAAGATGCTGCGCCGGATGCGACCTTCCGCATTCGTGGTCAGAAGCTGGCGCGTGAACCGCACCGCTACAGTGGCCGTACGGCCATGCGCGCGAACATCAGCGTTCACGAACCGCGTCAGCCGCAGGATAAAGACACCATGTTCGCCTTCTCTATGGAAGGGAACAACCAGCCGGGCGCGCCGCGCTCGCAGATCCCATTCGCATGGGCTCCAGGCTGGAACTCCCCGCAGGCATGGAACAAGTTCCAGGCGGAAGTGGGCGGCAAACTGCGTCACGGTGACCCGGGCGTACGTCTGATTGAAGCGTCTGCTAACGGTCTGGATTACTTCACCACCGTACCGGCAGGCTTCCAGGCTGAAGCCGGAAAATGGCGCGTGGCCCCGTACTACCATCTGTTTGGTAGCGACGAGATGTCACAGCGCGCACCGGTGTTCCAGAGCCGCATGCCGCAGCCTTACCTCAAGCTCAACCCGGCCGATGCCGCGGCGCTTGGCGTAAACGAAGGCGCGAAGATGGCGTTCAGCTTTGATGGTCAGACGGTCACGCTGCCGCTGGTCATTTCCAGCGGGCTGGTGGCAGGGCAGGTTGGTTTGCCGATGGGCATGCCGGGCATTGCTCCAGCACTGGCGGGCGCGCGTCTTGAGAATCTGCAGGAGGCACAGCAATGAGTTGGTTAACGCCGGATCTGATTGAGATCCTCCTTAGCATCATCAAGGCCGTGGTCATCCTGCTGGTGGTCGTCACCTGCGGGGCGTTCATGAGCTTCGGTGAACGTCGCCTTCTGGGCCTGTTCCAGAACCGCTACGGGCCAAACCGCGTGGGCTGGGGCGGTTCGCTCCAGCTGGTTGCCGACATGATCAAAATGTTCTTTAAAGAGGACTGGGTTCCGAAATTTACGGACCGCATGATCTTTACGCTGGCACCGGTTATCGCCTTCACCTCGCTGCTGCTGGCCTTCGCCATTGTGCCGGTCAGCCCAAGCTGGGTGGTCGCCGACCTCAACATCGGGATCCTGTTCTTCCTGATGATGGCGGGTCTCGCGGTTTACGCGGTGCTGTTCGCCGGCTGGTCGAGCAACAACAAATACTCGCTGCTGGGTGCGATGCGTGCGTCTGCGCAGACCCTGAGCTACGAAGTGTTCCTGGGTCTGTCTCTGATGGGCGTGGTGGCGCAGGCCGGTTCATTCAACATGACCGACATCGTCAATAACCAGGCTCACCTGTGGAACGTCATTCCTCAGTTCTTCGGCTTCATTACCTTTGCGATTGCGGGCGTGGCGGTATGTCACCGTCACCCGTTTGACCAACCGGAAGCGGAGCAGGAACTGGCCGATGGTTACCACATCGAATATTCCGGTATGAAATTCGGTCTGTTCTTCGTGGGTGAATACATCGGTATCGTCACCGTGTCGGCGCTGATCGTGACGCTGTTCTTCGGTGGCTGGCAAGGCCCGTTCTTACCGCCATTCATCTGGTTCGCGCTGAAAACCGCGTTCTTCATGATGATGTTCATTTTGATTCGTGCGTCGTTACCGCGTCCTCGTTATGACCAGGTAATGTCCTTCGGCTGGAAAGTGTGCCTGCCGCTGACGCTCATCAACTTGCTGGTAACGGCGGCTGTCATTCTCTGGCAGCAGCCATAAGGGGCTATAGACCATGACCTTAAAAGAATTACTCGTAGGCTTCGGCACCCAGGTACGCAGTATCTGGATGATCGGCCTGCATGCGTTCGCCAAACGCGAAACGCAGATGTACCCGGAAGAGCCGGTCTACCTGCCGCCGCGCTATCGTGGCCGTATCGTGCTGACGCGCGACCCGGACGGCGAAGAGCGCTGCGTTGCCTGTAACCTGTGCGCGGTAGCCTGCCCGGTTGGCTGTATCTCTCTGCAGAAAGCAGAGACCAAAGATGGCCGCTGGTATCCGGAGTTTTTCCGCATTAACTTCTCACGCTGCATCTTCTGCGGCCTGTGTGAAGAAGCGTGCCCGACCACGGCGATTCAGTTGACCCCGGATTTCGAACTGGGCGAATACAAGCGTCAGGATCTGGTGTACGAAAAAGAGGATCTGCTGATTTCCGGTCCGGGCAAATACCCGGAATATAACTTCTACCGGATGGCGGGTATGGCAATCGACGGCAAAGATAAGGGCGAAGCAGAGAACGAAGCTAAGCCTATCGACGTCAAGAGCCTGTTACCGTAAGGAGAGGGGCAATGGAATTCGCTTTTTATATCTGTGGCCTGATTGCTGTCCTCGCGACCCTGCGAGTGATTACGCACACTAACCCGGTACACGCGCTGCTGTATCTGATTGTCTCGCTGCTGGCTATTGCCGGGGTGTTCTTCTCGCTGGGCGCTTACTTCGCCGGTGCGCTGGAGATCATCGTCTATGCGGGCGCCATCATGGTGCTGTTCGTCTTCGTGGTGATGATGCTGAACCTGGGCGGCGCTGAAATCGCCCAGGAACGTCAGTGGCTGAAGCCGCAAATCTGGATTGGCCCGGCGGTTCTGTCCGCCGTGCTGCTGGCGGTGATGGTGTACGCCATCATGGGCCTGAACGACCAGGGTATTGACGGTAACGCTATCAGCGCCAAAGAAGTCGGTATTGCCCTGTTCGGGCCGTACGTACTGGCGGTTGAACTGGCATCGATGCTGCTGCTGGCAGGCCTGGTTGTGGCCTTCCATATCGGTCGTGAAGACCGCATGGGCGAAGTGCTGAGCAACCGTGCTGGCGATAGCGCGAAAAGGAAAACGGAGGAACACGCATGATTCCTTTACAACATGGGCTGATCCTCGCGGCGATTTTATTCGTGCTGGGTTTAACCGGTCTGGTTATCCGCCGCAACCTGCTGTTTATGCTGATTGGGCTGGAAATCATGATTAACGCCGCCGCGCTGGCCTTCGTGGTCGCCGGCAGCTACTGGGGCCAGACCGACGGTCAGGTGATGTATATCCTCGCCATTACCCTCGCGGCTGCGGAAGCGAGTATTGGCCTGGCGCTGCTGCTGCAGCTCCATCGTCGCCGCCAGAACCTGAACATCGATTCAGTAAGTGAGTTGCGCGGATGAACATGCTTGCCTTAACCATTATTCTGCCATTCATTGGCTTCGTTCTGCTGGCCTTCTCCCGCGGACGCTGGTCGGAGAACCTCTCCGCTACCGTTGGCGTCGGGTCGATTGGCCTCGCGGCGCTGGTCACGGCGTTTGTCGGTATGGACTTCTTTGCCAACGGCAAGCAGGCTTTCAGCCTGCCGCTGTGGACGTGGATGTCCGTCGGCGACTTCAACATCGGTTTTAACCTGGTGCTGGATGGCCTGTCCCTGACCATGCTCTCCGTGGTGACCGGCGTCGGCTTCCTGATCCACATGTTCGCCTCCTGGTATATGCGTGGGGAAGAGGGTTACTCTCGCTTCTTCGCCTACACCAACCTGTTTATCGCGAGCATGGTGGTGCTGGTGCTGGCCGATAACCTGTTGCTGATGTACCTCGGCTGGGAAGGCGTAGGCCTGTGCTCCTATCTGCTGATCGGTTTCTACTACACCGATCCGAAGAACGGCGCAGCGGCCATGAAAGCCTTCGTGGTGACCCGTGTCGGTGACGTATTCCTGGCGTTCGCGCTGTTCATTCTCTACAACGAGCTGGGCACGCTGAACTTCCGCGAAATGGTTGAACTGGCACCGGCGCACTTCGCCGCGGGCAACAACATGCTGATGTGGGCAACCCTGATGCTGCTGGGCGGTGCGGTAGGTAAATCCGCGCAGTTGCCGTTGCAGACCTGGCTTGCGGATGCGATGGCTGGCCCAACCCCAGTTTCTGCGCTGATCCACGCGGCGACCATGGTGACCGCTGGTGTTTACCTGATTGCCCGTACCCACGGCCTGTTCCTGCTGACGCCGGAAGTGCTGCATCTGGTCGGTATTATTGGGGCGGTAACGCTGGTGCTGGCAGGCTTTGCCGCGCTGGTACAGACCGACATCAAACGTGTACTCGCTTACTCCACCATGAGCCAGATTGGCTATATGTTCCTGGCGCTTGGCGTACAGGCATGGGATGCGGCGATTTTCCACCTGATGACCCACGCGTTCTTCAAAGCGCTGCTGTTCCTGGCGTCCGGCTCGGTGATTCTGGCCTGCCATCACGAACAGAATATCTTCAAGATGGGTGGCCTGCGTAAGTCGATTCCGCTGGTGTATGCCTGCTTCCTGGTCGGTGGTGCCGCGCTCTCCGCGCTGCCGCTGATTACCGCTGGCTTCTTCAGTAAGGACGAAATCCTTGCCGGTGCGATGGCGAACGGTCATATCAACCTGATGGTTGCGGGCCTGGTCGGCGCATTCATGACCTCGCTCTACACCTTCCGTATGATCTTCATCGTCTTCCACGGCAAAGAGCAGATTCACGCCCACGCAGGGAAGGGGATTACTCACCACCTGCCGCTGATCGTGCTGATGGTGCTGTCGACCTTTATCGGCGCGCTGATTGTGCCACCGCTGCACGGCGTACTGCCGGCAACGACCGAACTGGAACACGGCCGCGTGCTGACGCTGGAAATCACCTCGGGTGTCGTGGCGATTGCCGGGATCCTGATTGCCGCATGGCTGTGGCTGGGCAAACGCACGCTGGTGACCTCCATCGCCAACAGCGCGCCTGGCCGCCTGCTGGGGACCTGGTGGTATAACGCCTGGGGCTTTGACTGGCTGTACGACAAGGTGTTCGTGAAGCCGTTCCTTGGCATCGCCTGGCTGCTGAAGCGCGACCCGCTCAATGCCTTGATGAACATTCCGGCTATCCTCTCACGCTTCGCAGGCAAAGGCCTGGTACTGAGCGAGAACGGGTATCTGCGCTGGTATGTTGCGTCAATGAGCATCGGTGCCGTGGTGGTGCTGGCGTTGTTGATGGTATTGCGTTAATTCGTTGGGGAGGAGTTTCCTCCCCATGAAAATGTCGTGCTGTTTTCCTGTTCTGGCAGGCTTGTCGCCTCCGGATAGATTAATAAGGAAATGAATTGCCATGTTATTACCCTGGCTAATACTGATTCCCTTTATCGGCGGTTTCCTCTGCTGGCAGACCGAACGCTTTGGCGTGAAGATGCCGCGCTGGATCGCGCTGATCACCATGGGACTGACGCTGGCGCTTGGCCTGCAGCTGTGGCTGCAGGGCGGCTACTCACTCACCCAATCCACCGGTCTGCCGCAGTGGCAGTCTGAGTTCATCCTGCCGTGGATCCCACGTTTTGGGATAACGATTCACCTCGCTCTCGACGGCCTGTCGCTGCTGATGGTGGTGTTGACCGGTCTGCTGGGTGTGCTGGCGGTGCTCTGTTCCTGGAATGAAATCCAGAAATACCAGGGCTTCTTCCACCTCAACCTGATGTGGATCCTGGGCGGCGTTATCGGCGTGTTCCTGGCCATCGACATGTTCCTGTTCTTCTTCTTCTGGGAGATGATGCTGGTGCCGATGTACTTCCTGATCGCGCTGTGGGGCCATAAAGCCTCCGACGGTAAAACGCGTATCACGGCGGCCACCAAGTTCTTCATCTATACCCAGGCGAGCGGCCTGGTGATGCTGATTGCCATCCTGGCGCTGGTGTTCGTGCACCACGATGCGACCGGCGTATGGACCTTCAACTATCAGGACCTGCTGAAGACGCCAATGTCCCACGGCGTGGAATACCTGCTGATGCTGGGCTTCTTCATCGCCTTCGCGGTGAAAATGCCGGTGGTTCCGCTGCACGGCTGGCTGCCAGACGCGCACTCGCAGGCACCAACCGCCGGTTCCGTTGACCTTGCGGGTATCTTGCTGAAAACCGCGGCCTACGGTCTGCTGCGCTTCGCGCTGCCGCTGTTCCCGAACGCCTCTGCGGAGTTCGCGCCTATCGCCATGTGGCTGGGTGTAATTGGTATCTTCTACGGCGCATGGATGGCGTTCACGCAGTACGACATCAAACGTCTGATTGCTTACACCTCCGTTTCCCACATGGGCTTCGTGCTGATTGCTATCTACACCGGCAGCCAACTGGCTTACCAGGGCGCGGTTATCCAGATGATTGCGCACGGTCTGTCCGCAGCCGGCCTGTTCATCCTGTGTGGTCAGCTTTACGAACGTCTGCACACCCGCGACATGCGTCAGATGGGCGGCCTGTGGAGCAAAATTAAATGGCTGCCTGCGCTGTCACTGTTCTTCGCAGTCTGTACGCTGGGGATGCCGGGTACCGGTAACTTCGTCGGCGAATTCATGATCCTGTTCGGCAGCTACCATGTGGTTCCGACGATTACGGTGATTTCGACCTTCGGTCTGGTGTTCGCTTCCGTTTACTCGCTGGCGATGCTGCACCGTGCGTACTTTGGCAAAGCGAAGAGTGAAATCGCGGCAAAAGAACTGCCAGGGATGTCGCTGCGCGAGCTGTTTATCGTCCTGTTGCTGGTCGTGCTTCTGGTTCTGCTGGGCTTCTACCCGCAGCCGATTCTGGACACGTCACATTCTGCGATGAGTAACATCCAGCAGTGGTTTGTTAATTCTGTTTCAACTACAAGGCCGTAATTCGCCATGACAATAACTCCACAACAACTGATCGCGCTATTACCGCTGCTGATCGTCGGCTTGACGGTGGTGGTTGTGATGCTCTCCATTGCGTGGCGACGCAATCACTTCCTGAATGCCACGCTGTCAGTGCTTGGGCTTAACGCCGCGCTGGTCTCGCTCTGGTTTGTTGGTCAGGCGGGGGCGATGGACGTCACGCCGCTGATGCGCGTTGATGCCTACGCCATGTTCTACACTGGCCTGGTGCTGCTGGCGAGCCTTGCGACCTGTACCTTTGCTTACCCGTGGCTTGAGGGCTATACCGACAACAAGGAAGAGTTCTACCTGCTGGTGCTGATTGCTGCCCTCGGCGGCATTCTGCTGGCGAACGCCAACCACCTGGCGGCGCTGTTCCTCGGTATTGAGCTGATTTCTCTGCCGCTGTTTGGCCTGATTGGTTACGCGTTCCGCCAGAAACGTTCTCTGGAAGCGAGCATCAAATACACCATTCTGTCCGCCGCCGCATCGTCATTCCTGCTGTTCGGTATGGCGCTGCTGTACGCGCAGTCCGGCAACCTGTCTTTCGTCGCGCTCGGTAAGAGCCTCGGCGATAACATGCTGCACGAACCGCTGCTGCTGGCAGGCCTGGGGATGATGATTGTTGGCCTCGGCTTCAAGCTCTCTCTGGTGCCGTTCCACCTGTGGACGCCGGACGTTTATCAGGGTGCCCCTGCGCCGGTATCAACCTTCCTGGCCACCGCCAGCAAGATTGCTATCTTTGGCGTGGTGATGCGTCTGTTCCTGTATGCGCCGGTAGGCGACAGCGAAGCGGTACGCGTGGTGCTGGGTCTTATCGCCTTTGCCTCCATCATCTTCGGTAACCTGATGGCGCTGAGCCAGACCAACATCAAGCGTCTGCTCGGTTACTCCTCCATCTCTCACCTCGGCTACCTGCTGGTGGCGCTGATTGCGCTGCATAGCGGCGAGATGTCGATGGAAACCGTTGGCGTGTACCTGGCGGGTTACCTGTTCAGCAGCCTCGGCGCGTTTGGTGTCGTCAGCCTGATGTCCAGCCCGTACCGTGGCCCGGATGCAGAGTCTCTGTACGCCTACCGTGGTCTGTTCTGGCACCGTCCGATTCTGGCGGCGGTGATGACCGTGATGATGCTGTCTCTGGCCGGTATCCCAATGACCCTCGGCTTTATCGGCAAGTTCTACGTGCTGGCCGTCGGCGTCCAGGCACACCTGTGGTGGCTGGTTGGCGCGGTGGTTGTCGGTTCCGCGATTGGTCTCTACTACTACCTGCGTGTGGCGGTGAGCCTGTACCTGAGCGCGCCGGAAAAACCAAACCGCGATGCGCCGTCTAACTGGCAGTACAGCGCAGGCGGTATTGTGGTTCTGATCTCCGCGCTGCTGGTACTGGTGCTGGGTATCTATCCACAGCCGCTGATTAGCATTGTGCGCCTGGCGATGCCGATGATGTAATCCATCGTCACCGATGTGAAAAAACCCCGCGACGCGGGGTTTTTTATTGCCGGATATCTAGTCGCACCACACCGGTTCGTTTTCACGAATGCTGCGGATGCTAGCGTGGATCTCTTCCGGCACGATACGCGTCAGGGAGAGCGGCGGCAGATTGTTCGGGTCAACGTAGGCGATATCCAGCGATTCATGGCTGATGGCAAGCTCGCCGCCCAGCGTTTCGCAGAGGAAAATCAGCTTATAGACATGCCAGGGATAGGGCGGATGCCCGTGCTGGTTGCGGTCCCAGACGCCGAGAAGGCGGCTCACCTTCACCTCAAGCCCGGTCTCTTCACGCACTTCACGCTCGACCGCTTGCGCAGGGCTATCGCCAATATCGGCCCAACCTCCCGGCAGGCTCCAGCCTTTATCGTCAGATTCCTGAACCATCAGCAGCTTGCCTTCATGCAGAATGATGGCGCGGACGTCGGTTTTTGGCGTGGCGTAGCCGGTGTCTACCTTATGCAGATTTTTCAGCGTGGCTTCCGGCAGGTCAAAGCGCGCGGTTAGCATTCGTTCGGCGATGCCCATCAGCTCTTCATAACGCTCCCGGTCATAGGCGTCTTTGGTGTAGGTGAGTCCGGTCTGCGCCAGCGCTTGTAAACGTTGGGCAATGCGTGCAAGTTCATTATCGTTGAGTACTTCTGACATGCTTCCTCCCGTTGTGTCTTCCGGTCAATGGGCCGGAAAACGGTCTTTGTAGGTTACCAGGCGCGGTCACTTGTCCGTTAGGGAGAATGAACATGCCGCCTGGTAAATCCGGCTAAACGCTTCTATAGTCGAGACTGTTTCCCCGCAACAGGACTCACTAATGCGATTTAACGGATTGACCAAAGGCTTCTTTATTTTCATTCTCGCGCTCGTGACCTGGGCATTCTTCGATGTACTGTCGCCGTATTTCTCCGCCATTCTATGGGCCGCGATACTCACCGTCGTCTTTAACCCGGTGAAAAACAAACTGCGCAGCATACTGGGCGATCGTAACGGATTGGCCTCGCTGCTGACTATCGGCATTATCTGTCTGATCGTTTTTATTCCATTGATGGTGATCCTCTCCTCGCTGGCGCTTGAGCTAAACGTGGTGTACACCAAGCTGCAGGAGAACAACACCCGTTTTCCGCAGGTGATAGCCAGCCTGTTCTCGCATCTGCCGCATTGGGCGCGCGGGTTCCTGATAGAACACAATCTCGATAACGTCGCACAGATCCAGAAAAAACTCTCTGACGTCGCGCTGGCGGGTGGGCAGTACCTTGCTGGCAGCGCCTTCTTGATTGGTAAAG
The DNA here is from genome assembly GCF_019584505.1 of Kluyvera sp. EC_51. NCBI lineage: Bacteria > Pseudomonadati > Pseudomonadota > Gammaproteobacteria > Enterobacterales > Enterobacteriaceae > Kluyvera > Kluyvera sp. EC_51. The sequence continues at coordinate 18,097 of NZ_VDAG01000092.1, forward strand.
GGACGTTTGGCTTTGCCATCAGTTTCGGCATCATGCTCTATCTGCTGTTCTTCCTGCTGAAAGACGGGCCGTTTCTGGTGCGCCAGATCCTCGACTCCTTACCGCTGACGGATATCGTTAAGCAGCACCTGTTTGCCAAGTTTGTCGGCGTCACGCGGGCGACGGTCAAAGGCACGGCGGTGGTCGCGGTGGTGCAGGGGACGCTCGGCGGCATAGCCTTTGCTATTGTCGGCATTGACGGCAGCGTGCTGTGGGGCGCGCTGATGGCGTTTCTCTCGCTGGTGCCAGCCGTAGGGTCGGCGATTATCTGGGTACCGGCGGCAATCTTCCTCTTCGCCACCCAGCAGGTGTGGCAGGGGCTATTTATCGTCGGCTTCTTCGTGATTATTGTCGGGCTGGTGGACAATATTCTGCGCCCGCTGCTGGTGGGCAAAGATACCAAAATGCCTGACTACCTGATTCTTATCACCACCATTGGCGGTATGGAAATTTACGGTATCAACGGCTTTGTGATTGGCCCGCTGATTGCCGCGCTGTTCCTCGCCTGCTGGAACCTCTTCTCCGGGCGAGATCACGCCGGGAACGTCGAGGGGCTGGACGAAGAGTTTATCGAAGAGGGCAAAAGCCCGCCCGAGGCATGACGATCACGAAATAGCAAAAGGCGGCCTGAGGTCGCCTTTTTATTGTCACGAGAAATCAGGCGTTTCCTATAATTTCAATCATGCTTCTTGTTTTCAGGTAGTAGAAGGAACCGACAGGTGAGAATTGCCACAATAACCAACTGGGCCTACGGCGCGACGGTATGTCTGACGATTGCCTCCGGTATCGTCATGTTGATGGCCTCCAGTGCGGATAACGCCGAACGGCAGGCGGTACAGCAGCGTCTGATGTTCGACCAACTGACGGACGAGGTCGACGGCGATGCCTGGTCGCTCTCTGACCTGGCGCGCCTGTACGTAGTGAATAAAGACCCGGCGGTGTTGAGTGAATACCAGCAACGAGAAAAGCAGCAGGTTGAGATTGAACAGCGTCTGTCAAAGCTCAAAGACGCCGGTGCGACAGGGGAAGAGCTGGCGCTGCTGCATGAAGGGCTGGAGATTGTTGATGGGCTTCAGGATGAACAGCAAACGGCGCTCGCCAACCTCGCACACGATCAGGCTCCGCTGGCGGTTTCGCTGCTGTATGGCAAAGTCTACGAGCAGGAGCTTGACCGGGCGCAGGAGCGCATGGACCATTTCCGCCAGATGCTCGATAGCCGGGCGCTGCGTGCGGTTCAGGAGGCGACCCGCGACTCTCGTATGCTGCGCACGCTGTCGGAGGTGATGGTCGGGCTGACGGCGCTGCTGTTTTTATTCGTCCTCGGTTTTATTTTAAAACGCCGCGTGCTGCGCCCGGTCGTGCGGTTGAGCGATGTGGTGCATCGCCTGGCCTCGCAGGACTATGCCGTTGAAACGCCGAGCTTTAACCAGATTGATGAAATTGGCGACATGGCGCAGGCGATCCGCATTTTCCGCGAGAACGGCCTGGTGCGGCAGCAGCTTGAACGGCAGCGCGATGCCGACTGGGCGATACGCGAACTGCTGGCGCGCATGACCCAGCGTCTGCAGGGCTGCGAGTGTTTTGATGATGTGGTTAACGTCGCCGAGCTTTTTGCCCCGAACATTGCGCCGGGCGTGGCGGGGCGACTCTATATCCTCGACCGCGACCCGTGGCAGATGCGCTGCGTGGCCTCCTGGCTTTCCCCGGAGGGCGAACCAACGCCGTTCCATCCGGATGAGTGCTGGGCAGTGCGCCGCGGGCAGAGCCACCCGCCGGTACATGGCGAGCCGGATATCGGCTGCTACCATCTGCCGGAGTCATGCCTCGACCATACGCTGTGCGTCCCGCTGATTGCCCAGGGCGAGGCCATTGGCCTGCTCTCATTCCAGAATCTCAACGACCAGACTGCACCTTCCCGCGCCTACCTTGAACTGATGGCGGAAGCGCTGGGCCTGGCGTTAGCCAACCAGCGCCTGCGTGACGCGCTGCTGGAAAAAGCGCTCTACGACCCGCTCACTGGTCTACGTAACCGCCACCATCTGGACGATATCCTGAATACCCAGATGAGCCAGGCGATTCGCAACGAAGAGCCGATGAGCTGTTTGATGATCGATATCGATCACTTCAAAAACATCAACGATCGCTTCGGCCACGAGGCGGGCGACGGCGTGATTAAAAGCGTCGCCTCCACTATTCAGCGCGTGGTGAACGACCGCGGTATGGCTTTCCGTTACGGCGGCGAAGAGTTTCTGGTGCTGCTGTACGACGTGGATGATGAGGCCGCCAACCGCATCGCCAGTGAGATTTTCGACGGCGTGCGCGAACTGGTGCTGCGCTTTAGCGGTGCGGAGATTGGTCATGTGGATGTCTCCATCGGCGTGGCAAGCTACCCGCAGCACGCCCAGAGCGACAGCCTGCTGCGTGCGGCGGACGTGGCGCTGTATCGGGCGAAAGAGCTAGGGCGTTCGCGGATAGTGAGCTTTGGGGCGCTGGCAGGGTAGGGCAGGTGTGCGTGGTTTTATAATAAAATGACGGCGGTATTTTTCAGGAATGCCGCCTTATTTCTATTATATTTTATTGCTAGCGTTTGGTTATTAATAATAGAAATATAATATCCTGGAGCTCATTTCAAAATAATTCACCCGCAATGTTAATTATTTATATAATTAAAGTAACACGTCGTGAAAGTTGGCTGTTTTTAGTTCTCATAGACGAGTATTTACATATCATGATATAATGCGGAGGAAAAACGTGCAGATTATTAATCTGGCGTTAACGTAAATAAATATTTGAGGGGACTCTTCCAGTGGGACGTAAATGGGCCAATATCGTTGCTAAAAAAACGGCTAAAGACGGTGCAACGTCAAACGTATATGCAAAGTTCGGTGTAGAAATCTATGCTGCTGCTAAACAAGGCGAGCCAGATCCAGAATCAAACTCCGCGTTAAAATTCGTTATTGAACGTGCTAAACAAGCACAGGTTCCAAAGCACGTTATTGATAAAGCTATTGATAAAGCCAAAGGCGGCGGAGACGAAACCTTCGTAGCAGGGCGTTATGAAGGCTTTGGGCCAAGCGGTTCTATGCTTATCGCTGAAACGCTGACCTCTAATGTTAACCGCACGATTGCTAATGTCCGCAACATTTTCAATAAAAAAGGCGGGAACATCGGCGCAACGGGTGCGGTCAGCTATATGTTTGACAACACCGGTGTGATTGTATTTAAGGGAACAGACCCTGATAGTATTTTTGAAATTCTGCTTGAAGCTGAAGTGGAAGTTCGTGATGTGACTGAAGAAGAAGGCAACATTATTGTTTATACTGAAGCCACCGACCTTCATAAAGGTATTGCCGCGCTGAAAGCGTCTGGTATTACTGAATTCGCGACCACAGAATTAGAAATGATTGCGCAGTCAGAAATTGAACTGTCACCAGAAGATTTAGCCATCTTTGAAGGGCTTGTTGATGCTCTTGAAGATGATGACGATGTGCAGAAAGTCTATCACAACGTTGCTAACCTCTAATTATAGATTACAGAAATCTGCCGTTATGGCAGATTTTTAAATTTATAAAGACGTTATAAATATATCCAGCCTGATATATTTTTTGCCAAAGGCAGCGCTAAAAGATAGCTAACAGCGGTTTAAATACCGCTGTAATTAGCACTAAATGAAAGAACTTCCCACCTCGCCGTTGACCTATCAGTAGCATCTACTTTCAAGGGCCAACCCGCGAAGATTTGAAGGGTTAGGGCTACAGTTAATCTATCGTCCCTTTTCTAAGCCACTCACATCATGACCCTTTCTCTCGGTACTTACTTTCGCGCGCGTCTGCGCTTACTGATGGCTATTCTGGCCGGGCTAATCTGTTTCTTTACTCTTCCTCCCGCGCTGGGTTATTTGCAGCGGTTGCTGATTAGCTGGAACGTGCTGGCGTGGCTGTATCTGTTCTTTATGTGGTTTCTGATGCTGCGTACCGATGTGCGGGACATTCCGCGCATTGCCAGAATGCAGGATGAAAGCGCGGGGCTGGTGCTGGGCATGGTGATTGTTGGTTGTCTGGTCAGCATCCTGGCGATTCTGGTTGAGCTGACGTCGCTTAAGCATCTTTCCGGCACGCCGCGGGTACTGCATCTGTTGCTCACCGGCGCCACGCTGGCGGTATCCTGGGCCTTGCTTCCCACCTCATTTGCCATGCATTACGCTCACCACCATTATCTGCACCGTAGCGAAGAGGTCACGCCGATGATCTTCCCGGAAAAACCAGGGGAACCGGGCTACTGGGATTTCCTCTATTACTCCTTCACCATCGCCGTCGCGTCACAAACCGCTGATGTGGCGACGGGGACTACCGATATGCGACAAATCACGCTGCTCCATTCGGTTATCTCTTTTGTATTCAATCTGGCGATTCTGGGCCTGTCGGTGAACGTCGGGGCGGGGCTGCTGAGCTAAATGCAGCATAATTTCGGACAAACCATTCCTTAGCACCCTAAGTCCACACTAAAACTTAACAAAAATGTGACAATGACAATATACATATAACTTATTATCTTTTATAAATTAGCGGGTGTACTCTGCGCTTTACCTACAAATGAGAAACGTATATGGAACAGACACCTGCTAAAAAAACTGAACATATTCAGTCTGATAACAAAGAGCAATTCACAAGATCTATTGGCCTGGTCTCAAATTTCGCGTTGGGTTTTACCTATCTTTCGCCGCTGACCGCCGTCTACTCGCTGTTTGCCCTGGCGGTGACGCTGGCGGGGCCACCGGCGGTATGGTGGATTCTGATCGTCGCCTGCGGGCAGCTGCTGGTGGCGCTGGTTTTTGGTGAAGTCTCTTCGCAATACCCGATTACCGGGGGGTTATACCCTTGGGCCAGACGCCTGTGGGGGAAAAAATACGCCTGGATTGCTGCCTGGATCTACCTCTGGGCGCTGGTCGTGACCGTTACCTCCATTGCGGAATACACCGCGACCTTCGTTGAGTCGTTGTTCAAGTACGGACAAACGCCGATGACGATGTTGATAACCTCAGCGGTACTGCTGCTGATGATGATGGCTATCAATATGTCGGGTACCAAAAACCTGGCGCGCGTCGCCCGTATCGGCTTCTGGTGCGAGATTGTCAGCGTAATTGCGCTGGGCATCTACTTACTGATTTTCCATCGCACTCAGCCGTTCTCGGTGATCTTCGACTCGATGGGCGTGATGGCGCATGATGGCAGCTACACCACCGCCTTTATGTCCGCCGCGCTGATGGGCCTGTTTATGTTCTTTGGCTTCGAAGCCTGCGGCAACGTGGCGGAAGAGGTGCAAAACCCAGGCAAGAAGATCCCGGTCGCCATGATTTTAAGTATCGTCTTCGGCGCTATCTCCGCCATTATCTCGGTACTGGGCTATCTGCTCTCCTCACCGAATCTGCTCAATATCGTGAACGGCAAGGTGGCGGATCCTATCCCGGCAATTTTGCATGAAGCGCTGGGTGAAACCGGTGCGACGGTATTTATCGTGATCGCGATTATTGCCATGCTCTCCTGCATTCTCTCTCTGCAGGCGGCGTTAAGCCGACTGATCTTCTCCTTCTCCCGCGACAAAATGTTACCGGGCAGCGAGTGGATGTCTAAAATCTCCAAAAACAGCGTGCCGGACAACGCGATGATCGTCAGCTGCCTGCTGCCGGTGATTGTCTGCGTCTGCGTCTACTTCCAGCCTGACAACCTGGCGCGTATTACCGCGTTTGCGGTGATCGGCATTTATATCTCCTTCCAGATGGTAGTGCTGGCCGCCATGCGTCAACGCCTGAACGGCTGGAAACCGGCCGGTGAGTGGACTATCGGTGGCTGGGGGACGCTGGTGAATGGACTGGCGCTGGCCTATGGCGTCGCGGCTATCTGGCTGCTGGCGCAGCCTGCGGAAGGGAGTACCTTCCTCGATCGCTGGACGGTGCTGATTGGACTGGCGATTGTGCTGGGAACCGGTCTGCTCTATATGGCGATTGCGCGACCGTTTGGTCGCTCCAGCGCGCCGGAAAATGATGCCATCGCCTATGCGGATGAGCTGAAAGCAAGAGAAAGTTATTAATACTCAAGGGCCTGCGGGCCCTTAATTGTCACATTGATACAGAATGAAGTAGTCGCTTTGATGAAGCACCGTAGCCGGGAGCGTGGTCAGCAGATTGCCCACCCGGAAACGGGGTTCAGTCGAAAAAATGATGCGTCTGTCGCGGTTAGTCAGCACCACTTTTGCGGGAGGGCGACAGGAAAGCAGCTCCTCTTCAATCTGGCCTACCAGCATATCGATAGCCGCCACGCCAAGAAATTGCCCATTGCTGTAAACCGGCACCGCAGAGGTGAGGGTGTACGCGGTATTACAGACGTAATCCACATAAGGGCCGTGAATACAGGCCTTACCCACCGACGGCGTGTGTTTAAACCACTCAAATGTTCTGAAATCCAGCCGCTGCTGGGTAGCCTGATCCAGGTCGAGATTGACCTGCTGCATCCCGTTGGCCTTTTTAAACCACCACTCCAGCAACCAGTATTCGCTGGTAGTCGGGCTGCTCTCAATATGGCTGGCAAAACCGGCCCCCGAGCAGTAGCGGTTATGCTGCAACGTGTGCTGGATATGCCCCTGAATGGTGGCCTTCACGGCAGGCTCTAATAACATCTCCGCCGACGCCTTTTGCCCGCTAGTGATGCTTTCACGTATGCGGTCAGCCAGCGCGACGGTGGACGCCACTGTTGAGGCGGTAATATCCTCAATTTTATCTATCAGGGTGGTAAACGATATGGGAGAGGTCATTTTGCGGTCAGCCTTCGCTCAGATTATATTTCATCTTTTGGTCGATCAGGTGGTAGATAAACGTATCAATAAGTCGGGTTGCAATCGCCATGGCGGCCAGTTCGTCGTGGTTCGCCAGCGCCTCCGTCAGCGTCTCGTACAGGGCCACAACCTGCGGGAAAATCTCATCGGAACGGTAGAGTACCGCCACCAGTGAGGCCCACTCAGCCTGCAGCTGTAGCTCCTGGTTTGCCAGCCTGGCGGAATGCGAGCTGGCGGCAAGCGCCAGCAGACAGCGCATATCAGACTGGGTTCTTTGCTCCGGCGTGTCGGCGTGTTTCAGCACGTCAACAAACCCTCGCAGCCGGTCAATATCCGCCGCGGTCACCCGGCGGGAGGCTAGCCTGGCACTATGGCTGATAATGGCGGAGTGCATCTCTCCTAAATCGGAAAGGTAATCCGTGCTGATGGTTTTGAACGGGTGCAGGCTGCTGTTTTTATCGCGCACGTTTTCGCACACGAAGCTGCCGCCATTTCTACCACGCACGGTGTAGATCAATTCATTGGCCCGCAGCGTGTTAAGCGCCTCGCGGATCGTAATGTGCGAAACGCCCATCATTTTCGCTAAGTCGGTTTCATTGGGCAGCTGTTCATGAGGTTCCAGCAGCCCGGTAATGATCGCGTTGGAGAGGCGCTGAACTATTTGATCGGAGCGACTGGCCTGTCCAATAGGCGCAAAGATAACTGCATGAGTAATCATAAGCTTTTCTATTATTTATTCCCTGAAAGAGCACCCTTCTTAACATAAGCCTGCCGGGCAGGAAAGGAGAGAATCACGGCAGATAACCCCCGTTTTCGCGATCTCCTGGCCTGCTGGCACTGAGCCAACATAGCGTAATCCCGTCGGTGAGCAATCCCTCCCCGCTTAGATTTAGCTATTTTGTGATTCTAATGTAAGAAAATAGTTAAATTTGCGAAGCGTATCATATTGTTCGCTCAGCACGTTTGAATCCTGACGGTAACAAATATATTACATAAGTTTCTTTATGTTTTAAATGTCAGGAGTTGGTCATGAACACGCTGAAGCATTTTATTAACGGACAGTTTGTCTCGTCGTCGTCGGAAGAGTCGTTTGAGCTAGTGAGCCCGGTCGACGGCGAATGCTATGCCATGAGCCCGAACGGCGGCAAAGCGGAGGTCGATCAGGCTTACGCGGCGGCAAAAGCGGCTTTCGCGGTATGGAAAAAATCGACCCCGGCGCAGCGTCAGAAGGCGCTGCTGAATCTTGCGGATGCGATTGAAAGCAACGCCGCGCGCCTGGCGGAAATTCAGAGCCAGGAGACCGGGCAGCTGCGGCACTTTATCGAGAAAGAGGAAATTGCCGCGTCCTGCGACGCCATTCGCTTTTTTGCCGGGGCCGCACGCTGCCTGGAAGGTAAAGCCAGCGGGGAGTACAGCGAAGGTTTTACCTCCACGATTCGCCGCGAACCGCTGGGGATCGTGGGGCAGGTGACCCCCTGGAACTACCCCTTCATGATGGCGGTATGGAAAATTGCTCCGGCGCTGGCAGCAGGTAACACGGTGGTGTTAAAGCCGAGCGACACGACCCCTATCAGCACCCTGATGCTGGCGGAACTTGCCGCGCCATTCTTCCCGGCAGGGGCGTTTAATGTGGTGCTGGGTAAGGCCGGTACCGGTTCGCTGGTGGTCTCAAACCCCACGGCCTCGCTGGTATCGATTACTGGCTCCGTGCGTGCCGGTCTGCAGGTCGCCGCATCGGCGGCAGCCAACCTGACCAAAGCGCATCTGGAGTTGGGCGGTAAAGCGCCGGTAGTGGTGTTTGCCGATGCCAATCTGGACAAAGCCGTCGATACCATCCTCACCGCCGGGTTCTTCAACGCCGGGCAGGACTGCACCGCCGCCACGCGCCTGCTGGTTGAGCAGTCGGTCTACGACGTCTTCCTGCAAAAACTGCTCGAGAAAGGCAAAGCCATCCGTTTTGGGCTGCCGGACGATAAGTCTGCGCTTTACGGCGCGCTGAACAGCAAAAATCAGCTGGAGCAGGTGAAAGGCTTTATTGAGCGCCTGCCGTCGCACGCCAGAATTGAGATGGGCGGCCATGCGGGGCCGGGGCCGGGCTTCTACTTCGAACCGACGCTGATCTCTGGTCTGCATCAGCAGGACGAAGCCATCCAGCATGAAGTCTTCGGCCCGGTGATGACCATTCAATCGTTTAACAGCGAAGAAGAAGCGCTGCATAAGGCCAATGACGTGGAGTATGGCCTGGCGGCCAGCGTCTGGACCAGTAACCACGGCCGTGCCCAGCGTTTCAGCATCGAGCTGGATTTCGGCACCGTATGGGTCAACAACCACATCCCGCTGTGTGCCGAAATGCCTCACGGCGGCTTCAAAAAGTCCGGCTATGGCAAAGATCTCTCCTCCTATTCACTCGACGAGTACACCAGAGTGAAACACATCATGTGCGATATCACTGAATAACAAGGATAAAAAATGAAAACCCTTAAAGTTGCCCTTTTTTCCGCCGTGCTGTTCTCCGGGCTGGCGCAGGCCCATAGCTCCTCTATGGAAGTCGTAAAAGCCTATATGGCGGCATGGAATGCCCATGATGCCAGCAAGGCGGCGACCCTGCTGTCCAGCGACGTGGTCTATTACGACGCGGCGGCGGGTGAGCCGGTGAAGGGCCGGGATAACGCCGAAAAAGAGGTGATCGGTGCCTTTATCCACGCCGTTCCTGACCTGAAATGGACCATGACCGATAAGCCGGTTTACGACAAAGATACCGTTGCCTTCCGCTGGCAGTTTGTCGGCAAAAACAGCGGTGAGTGGGCAGGTAGCCCGGCTACCAACAACGCCATCAAATTTGAAGGCGTGAGCTATATCCGTGTGAAGGACGGAAAAATCACCTGGCAGGGGGATTATTACGATTCCAAAAAGCTGGATGAAGAGCTGAAACCTGAGAACAAATAATCGGCCACCCCCTTTGCAAAAAGGGGGGACGTTTAACCTGGCATCCTGAACCGGGTGTCAGCCATAAAAGACAGGATTATCAATGGCAATCACCAGACGTGATTTTCTTAACGGTGTGGCAATTACCATCGCGGCCGGGCTGACGCCGCTGGAGTGGGCGCGGGCGGCAGGCAAAGAGAATGAGTTTATCCACGGGGAGGCTTACCCCCCAGCGCTCACCGGTCTGCGCGGCAACCACCCCGGTTCATTTGAGATGGCCCATGCCCTGGGCCGTGAGCATGAAAAGTTTGATTTCGGCACTCTGCCGTTTGAAGAAGAGTATGACCTGGTTATCGTCGGCGGCGGGATAAGCGGGCTGGCTGCGGCCTGCTTCTGGCGCGAGAAAATGGGGCCGGAAAGTAAAATCCTGATCCTCGATAACCACGACGATTTCGGCGGCCATGCCAAACGTAACGAATTTACCGTCGGCAATAAAACGCTCATCGGCTATGGCGGCAGCGAGGCGTTTCAGTCTCCCACCCACAACTTTAGCCCGGAAGTGAATGGCTTGATGCAGAAGTTGGGGGTGAGTATCACCCGCATGAAAGAGAGCTTTGACGTCAATTTCTACCCGGATCAGCAGCTCAGCCGTGGCGTCTTTTTTGATAAGAAAAACTTTGGCGAGACCAAAATCGTCAGCGGCGATCCGGGCCGTGCGGTCGCAGATGATATTCCTCCGGACAGGCTGAATGGCCGTAGCATGGAAGCGTTCATCAATGATTTTCCGCTGGTGGAGAGCGATAAAAAAGCGCTTCTCGACCTCTACGAACATCCACGGGACTATCTGCCGGGCATGAGCCAGGAAGAGAAAATCGCCTGGATGGATACCCATAGCTACAGCGAGTTTCTCAGCGATAAGGTAGGGCTCAGCAAGATGGCTCGCCTTTACTTCCAGCAGCGCTCCAACGATTTCTTCGCCATTGGCATTGAGGGCATTTCCGCCACCGACGCCCGCGCCTGCGCGCTGCCGGGGATGGAAGCGCTTGGCCTGCCGCCGCTGGATGGCGAAACGCTGGCCGACCTCGAAGAGCCGTATGTGTATCACTTCCCGGACGGCAACGCAGGTCTGGCACGCCTGATGGTGCGCCACCTTCTGCCTGACGCGCTGCCGGGCAGCACCATGGAAGACTCGGTCACTTCCCGCCTCGATTACAGCAAGCTTGATCTGGCCAAAAACAGCACCCGCCTGCGGTTGAGCAGCATTGTTATCAACGCTGCCAACGAGCAGGACGGGGTGAGTATCACCTACATCAACGACGGCAAGCTCCATCGCGTTCGGGGACGCAACGCGGTGATGGCAGGCTACAACATGATGATCCCGTATCTGGTGCCCGAGATGCCTGAGGAGCAAAAGGCCGACATGCGGCTGAACGTCAAAGCGCCGCTGGTGTACACCAACGTGGCGGTGAAAAACTGGCAGGCGTTTAAAACCCTCGGCGTGCATGAGTTTTACTCACCGACGGCGCCTTACAGCCGGGTAAAACTCGACTATCCGGTGAGCATGGGCGGGTACGAACACTCCCATGGCCCGGATGAGCCGATCGTGCTGCATATGGTCTTTGTCCCTACCTACCCAGGCAGCAATATGAGCGCGCGGGAGCAGTTCCGCAAAGGCCGAGCCTGGCTGCTCGGCACCTCTTTTGAGGCGCATGAAAAAATGATCCGCGACCAGCTCCAGGAGATGTTTGGCGCGGTCGGGTTCGACCATCAGCGGGATATCGCTGGGATCACCGTGAACCGCTGGGCGCATGGCTACGCCTACTATGCCTGCTCGTTGTTCGACGATATGGACAAAATCCCCGACATTATCTCCCGCGCGAGAAAGCCCGTTGGCCGCATCACCATCGCCAACTCCGATTCAGACTGGAGCGCTTACGCCCACGCGGCGATCGACCAGGCCTGGCGTGCCGTCAACGAACTCAAGGATATGGGGTAAGCGATGCGTATCGTAACCATGTTATTCACCGGCCTGCTTTCTGTTGGGGCCTCTGCGGCACCGATGACGGGGGAGTATATCGCCCGCGTTGCCGATTGCATGGCCTGCCACACGGCAGAAGGCGGTTCCCCTCTGGCGGGGGGCAAGAAATTTCCGACTCCCGTCGGTGATATTTATTCCACCAATATCACCCCGGATAAAACCCACGGCATCGGTAACTACAGCTATGCCGATTTTGAAAAGGCCGTGCGTCAGGGGATAGCCAAAGACGGCCATCCGCTCTATCCGGCTATGCCTTATCCCTCCTACGCCCGGATGAGCGATAGCGATATTCACGCCCTGTACGACTACTTTATGAAAGGCGTCGCGCCCTCAGAGAAAGCCAATCAGGAGAGTGACATTCCCTGGCTGCTCTCCGCTCGCTGGCCGTTGCATGTCTGGAACTGGCTGTTCCTGGACCCGCCGACGGGAGAACGTCGTCCGCTGTCGGATCCCGTGCTTCAGCGGGGCGCGTACCTGGTTGAAGGGGCCGGTCATTGCGGGGCGTGCCATACGCCGCGAGGCGTGGCGATGAACGAAAAAGCCTACAGCAACCAGGATGATACGTTCCTGAGCGGTGCCATGATTGACGGCTGGTATGCACCGTCGCTGCGAACGCTGTCGCTGCCGGAAAACGAGCTGACCTCGCTTATCGTCACCGGTAGGAGCAAGCATGCCGCTGTATCGGGCTCTATGGCGGAAGTGGTCAGTCAGAGCACCCAATATCTGACGCCTGACGATGCCACCGCCATTTCCCGTTACCTGTTAAGCCTCAATAACAATAAGCGCACGGCGACGCCTGCCAGCCATGTGGCTACCGCTGCGTCTGCTTCTCCGGCAGCGGGGAAAACCCTGTATGGCCGCTACTGTTCCACCTGTCACGGCACCGAGGGGAAAGGCACCGATGACAACGTTCCTTCGCTGGTGAATAACCCTCTCGTCAGCGCCAAAGCGGCCACGCCGCTGCTGCGTGTGGTCACGCAAGGCGCGGAAACGCCGACGACCGTGGGCAACGTCTCGTTCAGAATGCCTGGCTATGGGGATGTGATGACCGACGAAGAGATGCGCGACGTGGTGAATTACGTTCGGCAAAGCTGGGGTAACGGCGCGGGCGATGTCACGGCCGATGATGTGGCGAAGGTGAAAGCATCTCACCCTTAACCTGGCATAGGGGTCAGCAAAAAGGCAGAACATGGAAAACAGATTAGAAGCGGTAGGGCTGTGCTGTGAGCGGGACGATCGGCACTTATTTCGCGATCTCTCGTTTACCGTCGCGCCGGGAGAGTGGGTACAGATTGCGGGCGGCAACGGAGCGGGAAAAACCACGCTGCTGAGGATGCTGACGGGAATCATACGGCCCGACGGTGGAGAGGTGCGCTGGCAGGATAAATCCGTCAGCCGTCACCGCGAGGGCCTGCACGCTCATCTGCTCTGGATTGGTCATCAGCCGGGCATAAAAATGCGCCTGACGGCGCTCCAGAATATCGCCTTTTTTCATCCCGATGCGTCGCCGTCAGAACGGTTGGCAGCGCTCGGGCTGGTGGGGCTCGCCGGCTACGAAGATGTACCGGTGGCGACGCTCTCTGCCGGGCAACAGCGCTATGTGGCGTTGGCGCGGCTCTGGCTGACCCACGCCGCGCTGTGGATCCTTGATGAACCCTTTACTGCTATTGACGCGCAGGGCGTCGCCAGGTTGACGCGCAGGATGGCGCAGCACGTTGCCGCGGGCGGGCAGATTGTGATGACCACGCATCAGCCGCTGGCCGACTCAACCCTGCCTGTACGAAGGGTGGCGCTGACGGGAGGCGAGCCGGGATGATGTGGTCTCTTTTCTGCCTTGAACTGCGGGTCGCTTTTCGCTGCCGCGCCGAGCTTGCCAACCCGCTGTGGTTCTTTTTTATTATCCTCACGCTCTTTCCTATCGCTCTGGGTCAGGACAGCAAACAGCTGGCGCACATCGCCCCCGGTGCCATCTGGATAGCGGCGCTTCTCGCCTCTTTGCTGGCGCAAGACCGGCTGTTCCGCGATGACTACCAGGACGGCAGCCTCGAGCAGCTGATGCTGCTTCCCGTGCCGCTGCCCGCGGTGGTGCTGAGTAAAATCCTCGCCCACTGGTGCGTCACGGGCCTGCCGCTGCTGCTCTTCTCGCCGCTGGCGGCATTATTGATGGCAATGGATTTTGCCCAGTGGGCGGTGATGGCGCTGACCTTGTTGCTCGGCACCCCGACCCTCAGCTTACTGGCTGCGCCCGGTTCAGGGCTGACGGTTGGGCTGCCCCGGGGCGGCGTCCTGCTCAGCCTGCTGGTGCTGCCCTTTACCTTGCCGCTGCTGATCTTTGCCACCGCCGCGATAAACGCCGCGACGGCGGGGCTGCCCGTTTCCGGTTATCTCGCCATTCTGGCGGCGATGCTGACCGGCAGCGCCATGTTCAGCCCCTTTGCCACCGCTGCGGCCCTGCGCGCCAGCCTGCAGGGGTAAGCCTCATGTTATTTCGAAGAAGAGTGCGCACTATGTGGAAAACACTGCATCAACTGGCTATCCCGGAACGCTGCTACCGCCTCAGCGGCCGGGCTCTTTTCTGGCTGGCGCCGGCGGCGCTGGTCACGCTGGCGCTGGGCTGGGTCTGGGGATTCGCCTTCGCCCCCGCCGATTACCAGCAGGGCGAGGGGTACCGCATTATCTATCTGCATGTTCCCGCGGCGATGTGGTCGATGGGGATTTATGGCGCGATGGCGGTGGCCGCTTTTGTCGGCCTCGTCTGGCAGCTTAAGCTCGCCTCCCTGGCGGTGGCGGCAATGGCGCCCATTGGTGCGGTCTATACCTTTATCGCCCTCGTCACCGGGGCGCTGTGGGGAAAACCGATGTGGGGGACCTGGTGGATATGGGACGCCCGGCTGACCTCGGAGCTCATTCTGCTGTTTATCTATATGGGCATTATTGCGCTTTGGAATGCCTTTGATAACCGCCGCACGGCGGGCCGGGCGGTGAGCATTCTGGTGCTGATGGGGGTGGTTAACCTGCCGGTGATTCACTACTCGGTGGTCTGGTGGAACACATTGCATCAGGGTTCCACCGGGCTGCAGCAAACTATCGACCCGGCGATGCGTCTGCCGCTGCGGCTCGTCATTGTGGGTTTTCTGCTGCTGTTTATCACGCTGACGCTGATGCGTTTACGTAATTTGATCCTGCTTGAGGAGCGCCTTCGCCCCTGGGTACGCCATATCGCTTGCGCAGGAGAACGGCCATGACGCCAGCTTTCAAACACTGGAACGACTTTTTCGCGATGGGCGGCTACGGACTCTATATCTGGCTGGCCGTGGCGCTGGTGCTGCTCGCGCTGGTTGGGCTGATATGCCACACCTGCTGGCAGCGGCGCGCCATCTTGCAGGCGATTCGCCGTAGCCACGCTCGGGAACAGCGCCGACGTAACGTGCCGCAACGCGAGGCCAGCTTATGAATACCCGCCGTAAAAATCGCCTGCTGATAACCAGCCTCCTGCTCGGTGGGCTGGTGCTGACTCTGGGGCTGATTCTGTATGCCCTGCGCGCCAATATTGACCTGTTTTACACACCGGGAGAGGTACTGTACGGCAAAGGGGAGGCCAGAGAAATGCCTGTCGCCAGACAGCGCCTGCGGGTGGGCGGTCTGGTGCTTCCCGGCAGCATTAAGCGTTCGCCTACCTCAATGCAGGTGAGCTTCACGCTCTACGACGAGCGGGGCAGGGTGCAGGTCACCTTTGATGGGCTGCTCCCGGATCTCTTTCGCGAGGGGCAGGGCATTGTGGTTCAGGGGGAACTGGATTCCGGCAACCACATTATTGCCCGTGAAGTGCTGGCAAAACACGATGAAAACTACACGCCGCCCGGCGTAAAAAAGGGAATCAAAACCCCTTCGGCTATAGGAAACCGTCAACATGATGCCTGAATGGGGGAACCTGCTGCTCTGCCTGGCGCTGGGGGCCGCGTGTCTGCTCTCCAGCCTGCCGCTGTATGGCGCATGGCGCGGGCAACGCTTGCTGATAGCCGCCGCGCCAATGTTCGCCATCGTGCTATTTTCCTGCCTTGCCGGGGCGTTTCTTATCCTGATGTACGCCTTTATCAGTAACGATTTCACTGTTGCCTACGTGGCGGCTAACGCCAATACGCAGCTGCCGATTATCTACAGAATGGCCGCCGTCTGGGGTGCCCACGAAGGCTCAATGCTGCTGTGGGTGCTGCTGATGAGCGGCTGGACGCTGGCAACGGCCTTACGTCGCACTATACCGCCGTCACTGCGCGCGCAGGTGCTGGCAGTGATGGGGATGATAAGTCTCGGGTTTCTGCTGTTTATCCTGTTTACCTCGAATCCCTTCGCCCGCACTTTGCCCGATTTCCCGATTGAAGGGCGGGACCTGAATCCGATGCTGCAAGACCCGGGGCTGGTTTTTCATCCCCCGGCGCTCTATATGGGCTACGTCGGTTTCTCCGTTGCCTTCGCGTTCGCCATCGCGGCGTTGCTCAATGGCCGCCTCGACCGGGAGTTTGCCCGGCTGGCGCGCCCCTGGACGCTGATGGCGTGGATCTTCTTAACGCTGGGCATCGTGATGGGCTCCCTGTGGGCGTACTACGAGCTGGGCTGGGGAGGGTGGTGGTTCTGGGATCCTGTGGAAAACGCCTCCCTGATGCCCTGGCTGGCGGGCACCGCGCTGCTGCACTCGCTGGCCGTTACCGAACAGCGGGATACCTTCAGAGCCTGGAGCGCGCTGCTGGCTATCGCCGCCTTTTCCCTGTGTCTGCTGGGCACCTTTCTGGTGCGCTCCGGCGTGCTGGTCTCGGTTCACTCCTTTGCCGCAGACCCCACGCGCGGCATGTATATCCTGATCTTTATGGCGCTGGTGGTCGGCGGTTCGCTGCTGCTCTTTGCCCTGCGCGGCTACCGTATCCGCTCCAGGGTGAATAACGCCTTCTGGTCACGGGAGTCGCTGCTGATGGGCAATAACGTTCTGTTGATGACCGCAATGCTGGTGGTGCTGCTTGGCACTTTGCTGCCGCTGGTGCATAAAGCGCTGGGTTTGGGCGCTATCTCCATCGGTGAGCCGTTCTTTAACCGTCTATTTGTGGTGCTGATGGTGCCGTTAGCGCTGTTGATGGGGCTGGCCCCGCTGGTGAGATGGGGGCGCGATCGCCCGGAAAAGCAGCGCAAGCCGGTCATTGCTGCGCTGATTGCCACCCCGTTGCTGGCGCTGCTGCTGCCGTGGTGGTTGCAGGATCAGATTGCCGCCCTGACGGTGCTGGGCCTTTGTATGGCGCTGTGGATTGTCATCCTCCATCTGTGGGAGGTGATACGGCGTCTGCGGCGTGGGGAGCCGGTGACTCGCCGCTTCACCGGCATGATTATCGCCCATCTCGGGGTGGCGGTGACGGTCATCGGCATCGCCTTTCACCAGAACCACGATATCGAGCGCGACGTGCGGATGGGGGTCAACGATACCCTGCAAATCCGGGAGTACCGTTTTACCTTCCGTGAGGTCCGCGAAAGCCTTGGCCCTAACTACCAGGCGGTGACGGCGGTGATTGATGCCGATGCCCCCGGCAGCAAAACGGCGACGCTATTCGCCGAGAAACGTTTTTACACCGCCAGCCGGGCGATTATGACCGAGGCCGCTATTCAGGTCGGCTTCACCCGCGACCTCTACGTCGCGCTGGGCGAACAGTTCGATGACGGCTCCTGGGGCATGCGTTTTTACTATAAGCCCTTTATCCGCTGGATTTGGGCCGGGGGAATCTTAATGGCGCTGGGGGGCGGGCTCTGTTTTCGCGGGCGTCGCACGCTGGCGGTAAAAGCTCAAAAGGTGACGGCATGAAACGTAACCTGTATCTGCTGCCGCTGGCGATTTTCGTCGTGCTGGCGGGCCTGCTTTTCTGGCAGTTGCTGCGCATTGGCGACGGTGAAGACCCTAAAGCGCTGGATTCCGCCCTTATCGGCCAGCCGTTGCCCGCGCTGCGGGTGGCGACGCTGGTGCAACCCGAGGAGAAACAGGATTTTCAGACGCTGGGCAAGGGCAAACCTCTGTTGCTGAACGTCTGGGCCACCTGGTGCCCCACCTGCCGGGCAGAACACCGGTACCTCAATACGCTGGCGGCGCAGGGTGTTGTGATTGCCGGGCTGAATTACAAAGACGACCGGCAAAAGGCGCAGCGCTGGCTGCAGGATTACGGCAACCCTTATCGCGATAACCTGCTGGATGCAGAGGGTTCGGTCGGTATTGAGCTGGGCGTCTTCGGTGCGCCGGAGACTTTCCTGATTGATGGGCAGGGGATTGTGCGCTATCGGCATACCGGGGAGTTGAATGCCGACGTATGGCGTAAAGAGGTTGCGCCGCTGTGGGAAAAATACCGTAAAGAGGCCGGAGTATGAAAAACGGATTACTGGCGCTGCTGCTGCTGACGCTGAGCTTTTGGGTGATGGCGGCGCCGGAGGTGATGACCTTTCAAAGCGAAGCGCAGGAGCAACAATACCGCCAGCTGACGGCCGAACTGCGCTGCCCCAAATGCCAGAACAACAGTATTGCCGACTCCGGGTCGCTGATTGCCGCGGATCTGCGCCAGAAGGTGTATCAGCTAACGTTGCAGGGCAAAACGCGCGAGCAGATTGTCGATTACATGGTGGCGCGCTACGGCGCGTTTATCAGCTACGATCCGCCGCTGACGCCGGTCACGCTGCTGCTGTGGATGCTGCCGCTGCTGGCGGTTCTTGCAGGGGGCTATGCCATTTACGCTCGCAGCCGCAGGCGGGTGCGTATTACGGTGATGCCAGATTCCGCTGAGACACTCCCCGTCAGAGGAAACCCGTGGGGGCTGGTAGCCGGGATTGTGATGGCGCTGGCGGTAAGCGGGGCGGCGTTTTACGCGACCAGCGGCTATCGACAGGTGCACGACTGGCAGCAGGCAACCCGGCAGTTACCCGAACTGATGAACCGGGCGATAGACTCCCGCGCTGCGCCGTTGACGGAGAAAGAGCTGCAAACCCTGGCGCTGGGCTTACGTACCCATTTAGCGCATGACGGCGACAACCCGGAAGGCTGGATGCTGCTAGGGCGCGTGGGAATGATGCTCAACAACGCCACGCTGGCAACCCAGGCCTATGGTCGCGCCCATGCCATGGCGCCGGAGGATCTCGCCGCGGCATCTGGCTACGCCGACGTTCTGACCCGCACCGACGAACCGGAGGCGCTACAGCAGGCCGCCGGGCTACTGGCTCCGCTTCTAAACGCCCATCCGGACAACCTGCGTCTTCTGCAACTGGCGGCGGTCAACGCGTATCAACAGCAGCAATACAGTCTCGCCATCGCCCGCTGGCAGCGGATGCTGTCGCTAAACGAGGGAGACGCCGCGCAGCGGGCGGACATCGAACAGAAAATCGCGCTCGCTCGCCAGCATCAGTCGGTTAAGCAGGGTTAAGCAGGTGCTTTTTGATGATCTCCGCCAGCCGGGTAAACGCTGGTGCCATCGCCTCCTCATCAATGCTGGCAAACCCCAGCAGCAGACCTTTGCGCGTTGGCGTGTCGGCAAAATAGCGTGACAGGGGGCGCACCAGCAGCGCCTGCTGGTTGGCCTCCTGGGTAATGGCGAGGTCATCGGCATCATCGGGTAGCTGCAAAATGAGATGCAGCCCGGCGTTGCTGCTGAACTCGCCCAGATATTCTTTCCCCAGTTGACGGGTAATCAGCGCGACCAGCGCGAGGCGACGGCGGCTGTAGAGCTGGCGCATTTTGCGGATATGGGCCGCGTAGTAGCCTTCGCGAATAAACTCCGCCAGCGCGGCCTGCATCAGCAGGTGGCCCCCACGATAGAGATCGCTATGCACCTTTTTTAACGCCGCCGCCAGCGGCTCCGGCAGCACCATATAGCCGAGGCGGAGTGCCGGGTAGAGGGTTTTACTGAAGGTGCCGATGTAAATCACCGGGCTCGCCTCTTCCAGCCCTTGAAGGGACGGGATCGGCTGCCCGGCAAAGCGAAACTCGCTGTCGTAATCGTCCTCGACAATCCAGCTCTGGGTTTTACGCGCCAGCGCCAGCAGTTGCTGACGGCGGCTCAGGCTCATCACCGAGCCTAGCGGGTACTGATGCGAGGGGGTGACAAAAATCATCCTCGGCGGCACCGCGTTCTCTTCTGCAGGCACCAGCCCCTCTTCATCCACCGCGATGGCGGAAAAATTCACCCCATTCATGCGCAGAATATTTTTGATGCCCCAGTAGCCCGGCTCCTCCACCCAGGCCTGATCGCCCGGGTTGCATAAGGTGCGGGTGACCAAATCCAGCGCCTGGTGGATCCCTTCGGTTATCAGAATCTGGTCCGGGGAGCAGCGCACCCCGCGCGCCGTGCGCAGGTAATCGGTCAGCGAGGCTTTCAGTTCGGCCACGCCGCCGTAGGCATCGTAGGTCAGATACTGCGGCAGCGGCTGGCGGGCGAGGCGATCCTGAATTTTTTTCAGTGCGCGATGCGGGAAGAGGGTGACGTCCGGGACGCCCGGCACAAATGCGCCCCACTGGCGCGGGCTGGCGCTGGCATTGCCCAGCAGCGCCTGGCCGCGTTCCGACAATTGGACGCTGAGCGCCTGCTGCGGTGGGGCCGATGGCGGCGCCTTTCGCTGGACCAGATTGTCCAGCACGCTCTCGCTGACAAAGGTGCCGCTGCTGGTGCGGGCTGAGATATATCCCTCCGCCTGCAGCTGTTCATAAACACGCAGCACGGTGTTACGCGACAGCGCCAGCTCGTCGGCCAGATCCCGGGAAGGAGGGATGCGGGTGGCGGGTTTCAGGCTGCCTTCCAGAATGCAGCTGCATATCGCCGCATAGAGACGACGATGCAATTTCTCACCGGTCTGTTGCGAAAATGCCTGCGTGATCACATCTACAGCAAGAGAACGCATTTGGATCCTTAAAATAAAACGTTTTGGCTCTCGATTAGAGTACCAGATGGTGAATAAATAGCAGTGAGATGTATTCACAGACTTATAAAAAAGGATGAGGCAACACTATGAGTAATAAAAACCTGCATCAACGTCGCCTGGCCGCCACCCCACGTGGCGTGGGCGTGATGTGCGATTTCTTCGCGCAGTCCGCTGAGAACAGCACCCTGACGGATGTGGAAGGTCGCCAGTTTATTGATTTTGCGGCCGGCATCGCGGTACTCAACACCGGCCACCGCCACCCGCGCTTGGTGCAGGCCGTTGAAGCGCAGCTGCAGGCCTTTACCCATACCGCCTACCAGATTGTCCCTTACGAAAGCTATGTCACCCTGGCCGAGAAGATTAACGCCGCGGCCCCGGTGGGCAGCGACGCGAAAACCGCCTTCTTCACCACCGGTGCCGAAGCGGTAGAGAACGCGGTGAAAATTGCCCGCGCCCACACCGGCCGACCGGGCGTTATCGCCTTTGGCGGTGGCTTCCACGGCCGCACCTACATGACCATGGCCCTGACGGGCAAAGTGGCCCCTTACAAAAAAGGCTTTGGCCCCTTCCCGGGATCGGTATTCCACGCGCCTTATCCTTCCGCCCTGCACGGGATCACCACCGACGATGCGGTAAAAGCCATCGAGCGCCTGTTTAAGGCCGATATTGATGCTGAGCAGGTCGCCGCCATTATCTTCGAACCTATCCAGGGGGAAGGGGGCTTTGTCGTCGCTCCGCCAGATTTCGTCGCGGCAATTCGCCGCATCTGCGATAAGCACGGCATCGTGATGATTGCCGACGAAGTACAAAGCGGCTTCGCCCGTACCGGCAAGCTGTTCGCCATGGACCACTACGCGGACAAACCGGACCTGATGACCATCGCCAAAAGCCTTGCGGGCGGTATGCCGCTTTCCGGCGTGGTGGGCAAAGCTGAGATTATGGATGCACCAGCGCCCGGCGGCCTGGGCGGTACTTATGCGGGCAACCCGCTCTCCGTCGCGGCTGCGCTGGCGGTGCTGGATATTATTGATGATGAGAAACTATGCCTGCGCGCTGATGCGTTAGGCGAGCGTCTGCGTGCTACCCTGAACGACGCCCGTGAATACGCGCCGGGTCTGGCAGAAGTGCGCGGCGTCGGTTCGATGATTGCCGCAGAGTTTACCGACCCGACAAGCGGAGAACCGTCTGCCGAACTGGCCCAGCGCGTGCAGCGTAAAGCGCTGGAGCAGGGGTTACTGCTGCTGACCTGCGGCCAGTATGGCAACGTGATCCGCTTCCTCTATCCGTTAACCATTCCGGAGTTCCAGTTCACCCAGGCGCTGGAGATTATCAAAAACGCCCTGAAGGACTGACGAACCGCCACGTTACCCTCGCTTTCTGCACAAGATGGACATCTTTAGTGCCGTGGTACTTTGCTCATCCGAGCACCGACGATAGCCATCCGTATCGTCGGTTTTTTTATTAAAAAATCCGATTTCACTGTTGAGGTAAACGATGAAAACGCTGTCGTTTCTGAATAACAATCCCGATTCCGCATGGAATATCTTTATTGCCCAGGTTGAGCGCGTGCTGCCGTATTTAGGCGAGCTGGAGAGCTGGGCCGACACCCTGATCCGCCCCAAACGCGCGCTGATTGTCGACATTCCGCTGGAGATGGAAGATGGCACCGTGCGCCATTTCGAAGGCTATCGCGTACAGCATAACCTGTCCCGCGGGCCGGGTAAGGGCGGGGTGCGCTACCACCCGGACGTCACCTTAGAAGAGGTGATGGCGTTATCCGCCTGGATGACCATCAAATGCGCAGCGCTGAATCTGCCTTTCGGCGGTGCTAAAGGCGGCATTCGCGTTGACCCAGGCGAGCTCAGCAAGAAAGAGCTGGAACGGCTGACCCGCCGCTACACCAGTGAAATCGGCCTGATTATTGGGCCACAGCAGGACATTCCGGCACCGGACGTGGGCACCAACGCGCAGGTGATGGCCTGGATGATGGACACCTACTCGATGAACGTCGGCTCCACCACCACCGGCGTGGTCACCGGCAAACCTATTCACCTTGGCGGCTCACTGGGCCGCGTTAAGGCCACCGGGCGCGGCGTCTTTGTCACCGGGATGGCGGCGGCCAAACACATTAACCTCGACATTACCGGTGCGCGTATTGGCGTGCAGGGTTTTGGTAACGTCGGCAGCGTCGCCGCGCAGCTGTTTGCCAGCGAAGGGGCCAAGGTCATCTCCGTGCAGGATCACTCCGCCACGCTGTATGACGCTTCCGGCATTGATATTGACGCACTTATCGCGTGGCAAACCGAGAACGGCAAGATAAAGGGCTTCCCGGGCGCGGCTGACGTCAGCCCCGATGCGTTCTGGCTGTACGACTATGACATCGTGATCCCCGCCGCGCTGGAGGGCCAGATTACGGCTCAACGCGCCGAAGGTCTCTCATGCCGCCTGGTGCTGGAAGGCGCGAATGGCCCGACGGTGCCGCAGGCTGATGACATCTTGCGCGAACGCGGCATTATCGTCCTCCCGGACGTTATCTGTAACGCGGGCGGCGTGACGGTGAGCTACTTTGAGTGGGTGCAGGATTTCTCCAGCTTCTACTGGTCAGAAGACGAGATCTATCAAAAGCTGGATAAAATCATCCTCAACGCCTTTGATGATGTGTGGAATAAATCGCAGCAGCTGAAGATCTCGCTGCGCACGGCGGCGTATGCGATTGCCTGCGAGCGTATTCTTACGGCGAGGAAAGAGCGCGGGATTTATCCGTAATCTCTGTTTGCAGGTAGCGCGGAATCAAGCCCGATGACGTTTTGTGCATCGGGCTTTAATGATGTTACAGCGCCAGGATTTTCATTCAGTTTTGCGAGCGTCCTTCCAGCAACCCGTATTGCTCAGCCCCGTTAAGCGCAGTATCCTGTTGTTGTACCTGCAAAATCAGGTGCCGGGATTGGAACCCTGAACCAACTTCATCGACGACATAAAGCGCGTTAACGCAAATTTATGTCGTATGCACAGTCACCATCTCAATGGTGGGCTAGCGGGGGCATTGAAAGATGCACCGGTATCGATGAGTCGGTCGTTCTAACCCTGTCTGCTTTAGCCACCAATGAGAGAGAAAATATCATTTATTGGAGGCTGCCACGATGGCGACACCCCTCAACACAACTACCGTACCAGACTTCACCCACTGCGAGTTCTACTCCTTCGTAGAAGGCCGCGCCGTCCACCTCGGCGGAGAATGGCTCTCCCAAGCCGGATTTATCGACGGCATGCCCATCAAAGTCCGCGTGATGAAAGATTGCATCGTGATCACCCCGCAGAACACCCGCGAGCTATGGGGCTGCATTGAAGGCATGAGCGTCGCGAACATCAACCAGCGCAAAGTAAAGGCATGGCTGAAAACCTTTCCCGGCGCGTTGAACGATAGCGGGGATATTCCGGAGATTAAGCGGAGTAAATCGGGCGGGAAATTCTAACGACAAGCGACAATGGTAGCCCGGCCGAGCGGAGCGACGGCCGGGGTTTTTGCTTCCGTTTTGCGTCAGCGGTTGGACGTCGATAGGGCGAAATATGTGATAAATTCATAAACTCATTGTGGCTAGTTGAGTTTTTTGAATTAGCAATGGGATTTGTGTTGGTTGTATAATTGCCTGATATTCTTCAAGTTGAATGGGAGATTTGTGATGAAGTTCTCGCACAGACATGGTTTTGATCCTGAGTATAAAAAACAGCCTATACGGGAAGATGCTCCAGAGTGGCTTCGCTCTTTATTTTTTGTAACTGTACTAGATAATTTTTTGTACATTGATGGTGATAGCCGCATTGCGAATGATGAGAACAAGCCTCTGGGAATTAAGGCGTTGATTGAGCGACTTTGCGCAGAGAATGGTCAAGAAACAGATCATGAAGATTTTGATTCATGGCTCTGTCATGATGCTTTGAAAACACGTTTACAATATATGAATTGGTTTCAATTTTACGATGCGGTTGAGGTAATCGGAGATTTAATAAGAAAAAAGGATGATGATAGAGGTCCCACTTGGGGGAGAAAGGCATTAGAAAATATTACGTTTATATCATATCGTCAAAAATTGAATGAGTTATTCGCATCTCGAAACATTGACTGGAGAATGAATTCAATAGGCAGATTAGAAACACCATTACCAACCGAACTAGAACAAAAGATAGACGAAACTAATAAATTATTGCAGGACCAGTTTGAACCAGCAAGGAGGCACTATGTAAAAGCTAGGTCTTTTGCATTAGGCCCGAATAAAGATCCAGAAAACTCCATAAAAGAATCGATAAGTGCAATTGAGAGTTTATGCAGAACTTATTATCCGTCAGCATCAACTTTGGGTGAGGCTCTTAAACTAATGAGAAAAGAAAACGCTATCTCATCTATGCTATTAACTGTTATAGAAAAGTTCTACGCGTATACAAATGCAGAACCAGCAGTAAGACATGGAAGCAACAAAGTTTCTTCAGTGTTGGAGTACGATGCTGAATTTGTGTTGCACATTTCAGTTGCGTTTATTAGGACAATAATACAAAGAAAAACCGTTTTAGATAACTAAGCTAGACTTACGTTCAACTAAGAATGCTTCACTGTTAAAAAAACAACGGTGTTAGGTTAGTGCTTTGTTCATAGCTGAGTTAACGATTCTAACTGAGAGTGTCCTGTTTAAAAATTTAGGTTGATAAAAGCTCTAATGTTAATTGTTAGGAGGTGAAATGTAATGTGCTTAATATAGTAAGTTTTAGTTGACACTTGCGCTAAAATAGAGTGAGAATATAGCAAGTGCTATTATGGAATTATTTTTACATTAATGCATTACATGCTAATTAACGAACTGGTAAATATTCAATAAGGTTCCATATGTCTGAAATGGCTTCAGCTCATACTTTTATGGCAGCAGTAGTATCTGGATTAGTTACAATTTCGTTATTTTTAATGAAAGGTATTTGTACACCTTTATGGAATAAATATTTTCTTGTGTACAAAATAAAAACAGAACATGCTTATGAGCAAAAAAAGAAAATTAAAGAGGCAATATCAAAATATAAAATGCCTTTACTCGACTCAGCAGAATCACTGAATCATAGGTTGTGGAACTTCTCAGGTAATTGTAATAAGGGTTGGCATAACTTCAAAAAAAATGAGTTAATTAGTGATAAATATTACTTGCAAACTTTCTGTTACAGATTTTTAGCATTCTATGCTTGGTGTGTGAAATTCGAAAGAGAATTGATATACTTAGATGTAACCCTTTCAGAAAAGAATGACCTTTATTTCGTCAAATACATTAAGATTATGCAAAATATATTTTGTGATGCTTCGATGCTGAGTAATACAGGTTATGACAATGAGCACGCCACTGATCATTTTTTCAAAGATGACCTTATTAGCGTTGTAGAGGGGATGTTTACTCCCACTGGAGTTATTACTTATTCAGATTTCAAATTAAAACCGGAATCAGACTATGTACTGGTCAGTAAATACATTTCCACAATATTGAAGAATAAATCTTGTAATAAATGGCATCTGATCAATTGTTTTCATTTCATGCTAATGGCCTTTTTGTCTAAATATGGATATGATTATCAAAGAACAGGGTTGTTTAAGTTGTTCAAATTACGGAGATTAGAACCTGAGAATAAGCTAATAATTAATTTTAAAGTGTTAACGCTAAATGCAAGATTAAATAAGTGCAAGGAAATGAAGAAAGCAATAAATATTCTTGAATGTAAATCAAAGCTTGCTAGGTGCTGTAACTTCCTAAAACTAATAAAATAATAAATGCTTGGGTTGTGATAAATATAAATTCCTATTTTATAGGCTGGGAGTAAAAAATAAAATATAATTTGAATTGAAAATGTCACTCTGATCCTAAGAATTCAAGCAAAAGATTTCAATATCTGCTCCTTGTTCATTCTAACTCCACAGACACCTCCGCCAGGCACTCCCTCCTGGCGGTCCCCCCCAACACTCACCTCACCGCATGCAACCCACTCTCCCCCCTCCCAGCGGCCTTATCCAACACCCGCTCAATCACCGCCGCCAGTTCGTTAATCTCAAACTTCGCCACGTACCCATCGGCGTTAACCTTGCGAATATGGTCTTCGTTAGCGTTCCCCGACAGCGAGGAGTGGATCACCACCGGAATATTGCGCAGCCGTGGGTCGGTTTTGATTTTGCGGGTCAGGGTAAAGCCGTCCATCTCCGGCATTTCGAGGTCGGTCAGCACGAGGGCGATTTTATCGCTCACCGGCACGCCTTCTTTCGCCGCTTCCTGGGCGATAAGCTCGATTTTCTCCCACGCTTCTTTGCCGGTCACGTGCAGCTGGGCGGGGATGTCCATCGCCTTCAGCCCTTTCTCCAGCATGGCGCGCGCCACCTTCGAGTCCTCGGCGACAATCGCCGTAGCACCCGGCTTAATATTGAATTTGCGCGGATTTAGCTCTTTGGCATGCAGGTCGTGGTTGGAAGGGGTGATGTCGTAGAGAATTTGCTCCACGTCGATAACCATCGCCAGGTTGTTGCTCTCCTTATGATCGTCAAGGCAGGCGATGCTGGTGATGTATTTGCCGTTCACCGCTTTCTCGGCGGTGTGGATCTGCGTCCAGTCGAGGCGGGTAATGTTCTCGACGGATTCGACGGCGAAGGCCTGCACGCTGCGGGCGTATTCGGTAATCAGCAGAATGTTCAGGCCGGTGGCAGGTTTGCAGCCCGCCACGGCGGCGAGGTCGATAACCGGAATGATTTGATCACGAATATTCACCATGCCCATCAGCGGCGGCTTAATGCCGGCGGGGCGGGTGAAGCTCGGCATCGGGACGATTTCCCGCAGCTTAAAGACGTTAATGCCGTACAGCTCCGAGGCGTCGCTCTGCGATGACGCGCCGAGGCGGAAAAGCAGCAGCTCAAAACGGTTGGACAGGGTCAGGTTAGCCCTGTCGTCGATCTCTTTCTGGAAGTTATCCATCATGCCCTCAGCGTAAAAAGCGTTCTCTTATTAGCTGAGTTATCGGCAGGTGCGGCTAAAACGTTATCACAGCGTGAAGGTGGCGAAATCCTCGGCCAGTTCGCATGCCGGGAAATAGACCTGGCACTCGGCGAGCAGGCGGCGGCAGCCTTCAGCGTCGTAGCGCGAGCTGACGTGAGTGACGATAAGCCGCTTGGCGTTGGCGGCTCGCGCCAATTGGGCGGTCTGCTCGGTGGACGAATGCCCACGACTGTTGGCTTTCTCCGCCATGGCGGCTTCCAGCGTCGCTTCATGCACCATCACATCAACGTCGCGGGCCATCGCCAGCGCAGCATCGCACGGCGCGGTGTCGCCAAATATGGCTACTTTTTTACCGGGCGTGGCGGGGGAGAGGTAATCCGGGCCGTTAATCATGCGGCCGTCCGCCAGCGTGACCTGCTCACCAGCTTTAAGCTGCTGGAACAGCGGGCCGGGCGCGACGCCTGCGGCAACCAGCCTGCGCGCATCCAGCGCGCCCGGCTTATCGTGCTCTTCCACGCGAAAGCCGTAGCACTCGACCGGGTGATTCAGCGGGAAGGCGGTGACTTTACGCAGGCCGTCGTCGAGGATCTCCCCGCCGCTGATCTCGACCACTTCCAGCGGGAAATCGGTCCACGAACCGCTCAGGCGCAGGGTAGTTTCAACAAACTCTTTCAACCCTTTTGGCCCGTACAGGGTGAGCGGCTGGGCGCTGCCCGACATCGAACGGCTGCAAATCAGCCCCGGCAGGCCAAACAGATGGTCGCCGTGCAGATGGCTAATAAAGATGCGCCCGATTTTGCCCGGATGAAAAGCGGTGTGCAGCAGCTGGTGCTGGGTGCCTTCGCCGCAGTCGAAAAGCCACAGCCCCGGCTGCGTCGGGTGTTGCAGATTCAGCAGCATTGCTGTTACGTTGCGAGTTCGGGTTGGCACGCCCGCGGATGTACCTAAAAACGTCAATTGCATAGCGCCGCGCCCCTGGCGGTAAAAAATAAGGTTTAAGGAGCCTACCATGATTCGCTGGCAAGATTTGCACCATTCTGAATTAACCGTCCCGACGCTGTACGACCTGCTGAAACTGCGCAGCGAAGTCTTCGTGGTGGAACAGGCCTGCGTGTATCTGGATATCGACGGCGACGATCTGGTGGGTGAAAACCGCCATGTGCTTGGCTGGAAAGACGACAAGCTGGTGGCCTACGCGCGCATTCTGGTCAGTGAGGAAGAATTTGAACCGGTGGTGATTGGCCGGGTGATTGTCAGCTCAGCGGTGCGCGGCGAGCGTCTGGGCTATCAACTGATGGAACGCGCGCTGGCCAGCTGCCAGCAGCATTGGCCGCAGCGGGCGCTCTATCTTGGCGCGCAGGCGCATCTGCGTGAGTTCTACGGCCATTTCGGTTTTATCACCGTCACCGACGTCTACGACGAAGATGGTATTCCACACGTGGGGATGGCGCGAGAAGTGGCGCAGGCATAACCCCAAATCCCGTCTATAGTGAAAGGCAAAGAGCGTTGATTTTCAGTGCGATATTGCCTTGTTACGTTTCCGCTCCCTAATCGTGGGTACTGCTTTTTATAACAAGTACCCCGTATACTATGTGGTTTTTATCATAGGGAGGTTTGCGTGCGATCCATTCTAGCGGCGTTGCAGAGCCTGTCAGGGCTGCTGACAGACGATTTTCCAGCGTTGCCCGGCGCGCGAACCCTCGAAGTCTCTTTTCCCCTGAGCGATGCCTTCGACCCGCTTGCCTGGCTTAGCGGGCAGGCGGTCTGGCCGCAGTTCTACTGGCAGCAGCGCAGCGGCAAAGAAGAGATTGCCGCGCTGGGTGCGGTCAAAACCTTTACCTCCCTGGCTAAGGCCAATGCCTTTTTGCACACGCTTGAGCGCGACGATCTGCGCATCTGCGGCGTGAACGCGTTTGATCCCAACGTCGGCCAGCTGTTCCTGCCGCGTCTGGAGTGGCGACGCGAAGCCGGGCACGCTCAGCTTCGCATCAACCTGTGGAGTGACACCTCGCTCCGGCAGGATGCCGAACAGGCGCGAGCATGGCTGGCCTTGCTCACCGCCCATCACGCCTCGGCGGAGTTGGCGTTGCAGCAGAAAAGTGAAACCCATCGCCCCGGCAAAGAGGGCTGGTGTCGGCTAATTGACCAGGCCACCCAGGCGATTCGCGACGGTGCCTTTAGCAAAGTGGTGCTGGCGCGGGCAACGGATCTGGTCTTTAGCAGTGCGCCGAACGCCAGTGCGCTGATGGCCGCCAGTCGCCGGGTCAATTTCTCTTGCTATCATTTCTATATGGCGTTCGACGCGCAGCGGACGTTTCTCGGTTCCTCGCCGGAACGTTTATGGCGGCGGCGCGGCACGGCGCTGCGTACCGAAGCGCTGGCGGGTACCGTGGCGGCGCACGACGATGCGGCAACCGCGAAGCGGCTGGGCAACTGGCTGATGCACGACGATAAAAACCAGCGGGAAAACAGCCTGGTGGTGGAAGATATCTGCCAGCGCTTACAGGGGCTGACCCACACCCTCGACGTTCTGCCTGCGGAAATCGTTCGCCTGCGCAAGGTGCAGCATCTGCGCCGCTGCATTCAGGCGGAGCTTAACGTGGCGGACGATACGCGCTGCCTGCTGCAACTGCAGCCGACGGCGGCGGTGGCGGGGCTGCCGCGCGCGCAGGCGCTGGACTTTATCGACCGTTTCGAGCCGTTTACCCGCGAATGGTACGCCGGGTCGGCGGGCTATCTTTCTCGTCGCCAGAGCGAATTTTGCGTCACGCTGCGCTCGGCGAAGGTGGAAGGCGATACGGTGCGCCTGTATGCCGGGGCCGGCATCATCGACGGCTCGGATCCTGAGCAGGAGTGGCAGGAGATCGAAAATAAAGCGGCGGGTCTGCGCGCTTTGCTGTTCCCTGAATAGAACATTACCGATTCATATCAAAATCCTACTAAGCCGTAGAATCTATACTGAGTCGATTATTTGATACCGGACAACTTCATGTCAGTAAGCGCATTTAACCGACGCTGGGCGGCGGTGATCCTTGAAGCATTAACCCGTCACGGCGTGCGGCACGTTTGCATTGCGCCGGGGTCTCGTTCCACACCGCTTACGCTGGCGGCGGCGGAGAACCGCACCTTTATTCATCACACCCATTTTGATGAACGCGGGCTTGGGCATCTGGCGCTGGGGCTGGCGAAGGTCAGCCAGCAGCCGGTGGCGGTGATTGTCACTTCCGGCACGGCGGTGGCGAACCTCTACCCGGCGCTGATTGAAGCGGGGTTGACCGGTGAAAAAATTATTCTGCTGACCGCCGACCGCCCGCCTGAACTGATTGACTGCGGCGCGAATCAGGCGATCCGCCAGCCCGGTATGTTTGCCTCACACCCGTCCAGCACCCTCTCGTTACCGCGCCCGAGCCAGGATATTCCGGCCCGCTGGCTGGTCTCCGTGGTGGATGACGCGCTGGGCTCACTGCATTCCGGCGGCGTACACATCAACTGCCCGTTTGCTGAACCGCTGTATGGCGATATGGACGATACTGGCCTTGCCTGGCAGCAGGCGTTAGGCGACTGGTGGCAGGGGGAAAAACCCTGGCTGCGCGAAGCGCTGCATCAGGAGAGTGCCGTCCAGCGCGACTGGTTCTTCTGGCGGCAAAAGCGCGGCGTGATTGTCGCCGGGCGCATGAGCGCGGAAGAGGGCAAGAAGGTTGCCGAATGGGCGAAAACCCTCGGTTGGCCGCTGATTGGCGACGTGCTGTCGCAAACCGGGCAGCCGCTGCCGTGCGCGGATCTCTGGCTCGGCAACCCGGCCGCCATCAGCGAGCTTGAGCAGGCGCAGATTGTGGTGCAGCTTGGCAGCAGCCTCACCGGCAAACGCGTGCTGCAATGGCAGCTGGCCTGTGAACCGGACGAGTACTGGCTGGTTGACCCGCTCTCCGGTCGCCTCGACCCGGCGCACCATCGCGGTCGCCGTCTGGTGAGCAATATCGCCCAGTGGCTGGAAAAACACCCGGCGGAAAAACGCGCGCCGTGGACGACCGTTATCCCAACCCTCTCCGAGCAGGCATGGGACGCGGTCGCCGCGCAAAGCGAACATTTTGGTGAAGCGCAGCTGGCGCACCGTATTCGCCGCTATCTTCCTGAACAAGGGCAACTGTTCGTCGGCAACAGCCTGGTGGTGCGCTTAATTGACGCTTTAGGCCAGCTTCCGGCGGGCTATCCGGTTTATAGCAACCGCGGTGCCAGCGGCATCGACGGCCTGATTTCTACGGCGGCTGGCGTGCAGCGT
This sequence comes from Kluyvera sp. EC_51, assembly GCF_019584505.1. NCBI lineage: Bacteria > Pseudomonadati > Pseudomonadota > Gammaproteobacteria > Enterobacterales > Enterobacteriaceae > Kluyvera > Kluyvera sp. EC_51. The sequence continues at coordinate 50,138 of NZ_VDAG01000092.1, forward strand.
GCCAGCGCGAGGCCGACGCTGGCCATCGTTGGCGACCTGTCCGCGCTCTACGATCTCAACGCGCTGGCGCTGCTGCGTCAGGTCTCCGCGCCGCTGGTGCTGATTGTGGTCAACAACAACGGCGGGCAGATTTTCTCTCTGCTGCCGACGCCGGTGGAGGAGCGCGAGCGCTTCTACGCGATGCCGCAAAACGTTCACTTCGAACATGCGGCGAAGATGTTTGGCCTGCGCTATCAGCAGCCAGAGGATTGGGCCTCGCTGGAAACGGCGCTGAGCACCGCCTGGCGTACGCCCGCGACCACGGTGATTGAGCTGGTGGTAAACGACACTGACGGTGCGCAAACGCTGCAGCATCTGCTGGCGCAGGTCAGCAAGCTATGATTCTGCACGCCGTGGCCGAGCAGGGCGACTCCACGCAGCCGTGGCTGGTTTTCCTGCACGGTTTTTCCGGCGACCATCGCGAATGGCAGCCGGTGGGGCAGCGCTTTGCGCGGGCGAATCGGCTGTATGTCGATCTCCCCGGCCACGGTGGTTCTGCGTCTGTGCGGGTCACTACCTTCACTGAGATGGACGCCGCACTCCAGACTACGCTGCTTAGTTACAACATACTTAATTACTGGCTGGTGGGGTACTCGCTGGGCGGACGGATTGCCATGCACTACGCCTGCTCGCGGCCCGAAGGCCTCGCAGGGCTGATTGTCGAAGGCGGTCACCCTGGGCTGACGGACGACGCGGAGCGGGAATCGCGCTGGCGCAATGACGAAGCCTGGGCGCAACGTTTTCGTGAGCTTCCGCTAGCGGACGTTTTCAGCGCCTGGTATCAACAGCCGGTTTTTGCCAGCCTCACCGACGCGCAGCGTGATTCGCTGGTAACGCTGCGTCAGCAAAACGACGGCAACGCGCTGGCAGCGATGCTGCTGGCCACTTCTTTAGCCGTGCAGGAAGACCTCCGTCCTGCGCTGCAAATGCTTTCATATCCATTCTGGTATCTCTGTGGCGAGCGCGACCGCAAGTTTCGGGCTATTGCCGAGGAACTCTCGCGACCTTGCCACCTTATTCATGATGCCGGGCACAACGCGCACCGGGAAAATCCCGTGGGCGTGGCCGCGTGCCTGGCTCAGATTCTGCCTGTTAACTTATAGGACTCGCTATGATCTATCCTGATGAAGCTATGCTGTACGCCCCCGCTGAGTGGCACGATTGTTCCGAAGGTTTTACCGACATTCGCTACGAAAAATCCGCTGACGGCATCGCCAAAATCACCATTAACCGCCCGCAGGTTCGCAACGCGTTTCGTCCGCTGACGGTCAAAGAGATGATTCAGGCGCTGGCGGATGCCCGCTATGACGACAACGTCGGCGTGATCATCCTGACCGGTGCGGGCGACAAAGCCTTCTGCGCCGGTGGCGACCAGAAAGTGCGCGGCGACTACGGCGGATACCAGGACGACAGCGGCGTTCACCACCTGAACGTGCTGGACTTCCAGCGTCAGATTCGTACCTGCCCGAAACCGGTGGTGGCGATGGTCGCGGGTTTCTCCATCGGCGGCGGCCACGTGCTGCACATGATGTGTGACCTGACCATTGCGGCGGATAACGCCATCTTCGGCCAGACCGGCCCGAAAGTCGGCTCCTTTGACGGCGGCTGGGGTGCTTCCTACATGGCGCGTATCGTGGGTCAGAAGAAAGCGCGTGAAATCTGGTTCCTGTGCCGCCAGTACGACGCCAAAGCGGCGCTGGATATGGGCCTGGTGAACACCGTGGTACCGCTGGCCGATCTCGAAAAAGAGACCGTTCGCTGGTGCCGCGAAATGCTGCAAAACAGCCCGATGGCGCTGCGCTGCCTGAAAGCCGCGCTGAACGCCGACTGTGACGGTCAGGCGGGTCTGCAGGAGCTGGCGGGTAACGCCACCATGCTGTTCTACATGACCGAAGAAGGGCAGGAAGGCCGTAACGCCTTCAACCAGAAACGTCAGCCAGACTTCAGCAAATTCAAACGGAATCCGTAATGCGAAGTGCGCAGGTTTACCGCTGGCAGATACCGATGGACGCAGGTGTGGTTCTGCGCGAGCGGCGGCTGAAAACCCGTGATGGGTTATTCGTCTACCTGCGTGACGGCGAACGGGACGGGTGGGGAGAGATCTCCCCACTGCCGGGCTTTAGCCTGGAGTCGCTGGACGACGCGCAGTCGGCGCTGCTGGGCTGGGTTAACGCCTGGCGACAGGGCGGCGATCGCACGTTGCCAGAAGTGCCTTCAGTCGCTTTCGGCATCAGCTGTGCGCTGGCGGAGCTGAACGATGCGCTGCCCGAGGCAGCGGACTATCGCGCCGCGCCGCTGTGCACTGGCGACCCGGACGATCTGGTTATCAAGCTTGCCGACATGTCCGGTGAGAAGGTGGCTAAGGTGAAGGTTGGCCTGTACGAAGCGGTTCGCGACGGCATGGTGGTGAACCTGCTGCTGGAAGCCATTCCAGAGCTGACCCTGCGCCTTGACGCCAACCGTGCCTGGACGCCGCTGAAAGCCCAGCAGTTCGCCAAATACGTCAACCCGGATCACCGCTCGCGTATCGCTTTCCTTGAAGAACCGTGCAAAACCCGCAATGACTCGCGCGCCTTTGCGCGTGAAACCGGCATCGCCATTGCCTGGGACGAAAGCCTACGCGAGGCGGATTTCCGCTTTGAAGCCGAGCCCGGCCTCAAAGCCGTGGTGATCAAACCGACGCTGACCGGCAGCCTGGAACGCGTCAAAGCCCAGGTGGCGGCGGCACACGCGCTCGGCCTGACGGCGGTGATCAGCTCCTCGCTGGAATCAAGCCTCGGCTTAACCCAACTGGCGCGCATCGCCGCGTGGCTGACGCCGCAAACTATCCCCGGCCTCGATACCCTGGATCTGATGCAGACCCAGCTGATTCGCTGCTGGCCTGGCAGCTTGCTGCCGTGCGGCGCGATCGAGGATATGGAGCCACTGCTGTGACCTTTACAACCTGGCCGTGGCGGCACTGGCGTGACGTGCGCGGCGACGCCATCGCGCTGCGTCTCGATGACGAAACCCTGAGCTGGACGGCGCTGTGCGAACGTATCGACGCGCTGGCCGCCGGGTTTCAGGCACAGGGCGTGAAGCCCGAAGACGGCGTGGCGCTCTGCGCGCGCAATCGCCCGGAGGCGGTGCTGGCCTGGCTGGCGCTGTTGCAGTGCGGTGCGCGCATTCTGCCGCTGAACCCACGGCTGCCGACGACGCTGGTCAACCAACTGCTGCCGGGCCTCAGCCTGCGCCACTTTTTAAATCTGGAAGCCGATGAGCACTATGGCCTCGCGCCGTTGCAGCTGCGTTGTGCATCGCTGATATCGTCGTGCGGCTGGCGTGCTGAACGCCTGGCCTCCATGACGCTCACCTCGGGTTCAACCGGCCTGCCGAAAGCGGCGGTGCATACCTGCGCGGCGCATCTGGCGAGCGCGCACGGCGTACTGAGCCTGATGCCGTTTGATCAGGATGACTGCTGGTTGCTGTCGTTGCCGTTGTTCCACGCCTCCGGCCAGGGGATTTTCTGGCGCTGGCTGCTGATGGGCGCGCAGATGGCGGTCAGTGAACGCCCGCTCGCGCAGGCGCTGCACGGCTGCTCCCACGCCTCGCTGGTGCCGACGCAGCTCTGGCGTCTGCTTAATGACGAACAGCCGCTCACCCTAAAAACGGTGCTGCTGGGCGGTGCGGCGATCCCTGCGGTGCTGACTGAACAAGCTGCGGCGCAGGGGATTCAAACCTTCTGCGGCTACGGCCTGACCGAGTTTGCTTCCACTGTCTGTGCGCGCGAAGCCAACGGCGGCGAGGATGTCGGCGTACCGCTGCCGGGCCGTGAACTGCGCCTGGTCGACGGTGAAATCTGGCTGCGCGCCAGCAGCATGGCCTCAGGTTACTGGCGTAACGGTGAACTGGTGCCGCTGGTGAATGCCGAAGGCTGGTTTGCCACCCGCGATCGCGGAGAAATCCACGACGGCAAGCTGCACGTCATTGGGCGTCTGGATAATCTGTTTTTCAGCGGCGGTGAGGGCATTCAGCCGGAAGACGTTGAACGGGTATTGGTACAACATCCGGCGGTGAATCAGGTCTTTATTGTTCCCATTGATGATATCGAATTTGGTCAGCGCCCGGTGGCCGTGTTGGACGCTGAACCGACGCTGAATATGGCCGAGCTAGCGCAGTGGGCAAAGGACAAACTGGCAGGATTTCAACAACCTTGCCATTGGCTGCTGCTGCCTGAGGCGATGAAAGGGACGGGAATTAAAGTTTCTCGCCATCAGTTGACCCAGTGGGTAAGCGCACAGGGAAAATTGTGATCAATAGATATGCGTGATTACATTGGTAAGTATTATTATTCCTGCTGATGTATGAGAAGTAATTCGTTACAATCCCACTGATTATTGCCTGTTTCGTACATTGAATCCGCTGCGTATCGCAGTACAATTCAGCGGGTTATGGGCGTTTATTTTTGCGTTTGCGTGAAAGGATGAAGATGAAAAAGAGCGTGTTATTGGGTCTGGCGGGGCTGATGTTTGTCTCCGCGTCAGCGAGTGCAGTCAGCTTTAGCGGCCAGGCCGGTAAAGATTACACTAACCTGGGTTTTGGTCTCGGCACTGAGACATCCGGCCTGGCGTTAACCGGTAACTGGACGCACAGCGACGACGACGGTGATGTCGCAGGTCTGGGCCTGGGTCTGAATATCCCTCTCGGTCCATTCATGGCAACCGTGGGCGGTAAAGGCGTTTATACCGATCCGAACGACAGCGATTCCGGCTATGCCGCTGCGGTCGGCGGCGGCCTGCAGTGGAAAATTGGCGACAGCCTGCGTCTGTTCGGTGAGTACTACTACTCTCCAGATTCGCTTTCCAGCGGTATCGACAGCTACACCGAAGCGAACGCGGGCGCGCGTTACACCATCATGCGTCCAATCAGCATCGAAGCGGGTTATCGTTACCTGAACCTCGCGGGTAAAGACGGTCATCGCGACAACACCGTGGCCGATGGCCCATACGTTGGCGTGAGCGCAGCGTTCTAATCTCCCCCCGGCGCGGCGGCACCGCTGCGCCAGTTTTTCTCTTCTTAAATCCTCCGCTTGCGTTATAGTGACTCGTCCTCTTTTTATTGGAGAAAGTGATGATAACGGTTGAGATGCTGTCCACCGGTGACGAAGTCTTATCGGGGCAGATCGTCGATACAAACGCTGCCTGGCTTGCCGACTTTTGCTTTCAGCAGGGAATCCCGCTGACGCGACGCAACACCGTGGGCGATAACCTGGAAGACCTGGTGGCGATACTGCGCGAACGCAGTACCCAGGCGGATATCCTGATTGTGAACGGCGGCCTGGGGCCGACCAGCGACGACCTCAGCGCGCTTGCCGCGGCAACGGCCAAAGGCGAATCGCTGGTTCTGCACGAAGAGTGGCTGGCGTTTATGGAGCGCTTTTTCAGCGAGCGCGGCCGCGTCATGGCGCCGAGCAACCGCAAGCAGGCTGAAATCCCGGCCAGCGCCGAGCTTATCGATAACCCGGTTGGCACCGCCTGCGGCTTTGCCGTCAAGCTCAACCGCTGCCTGATGTTCTTCACCCCGGGCGTGCCATCCGAATTTAAGGTGATGGTCGAACAAGAGATCCTGCCGCGCATTCGCCAGCGTTATCCGGTCGGCGAACCGCCGCTGTGTCTGCGTCTGACCACCTTTGGCCGCTCAGAAAGCGATCTCGCTCAGAGCCTCCAGCACCTTGAGCTACCGCCGGGCGTGAGCATGGGCTATCGCTCCTCGATGCCGATTATCGAACTGAAGCTAACCGGGCCTGCGGAGCATCGCGAAGCCATGCTGGCGCTGTGGCCGGAAGTGCAGAAAGTGGCGGGCGAAAGTCTGATTTTTGAAGGCACCGAAGGGCTGCCTGCGCAGCTGGCTCGGGTGCTGAAAGAGAAACAACTCAGCCTGACCTTAAGCGAGCAGTTCACCAGCGGGCTGATTGCCCTGCAACTGTCCCGCGCCCAGGCGCCGCTGCTCGCCAGCGAAGTGGTACCGCCGCAGGATGAGAGCTTAGCGCAGACCGCCCGCTGGGCCGCTGAACGCCGGGTGAATCATTTCGCCGGGCTGGCGCTGGCGGTAAGCGGCCTTGAAAGCGAACACATCAACTTTGCGCTCGCCACGCCGGACGCCACCCACGCGCTCCAGGTGAAGTTCAGCAATACGCGTCATGGTCTGGCGGTGCGTCAGGAAGTGTGCGCAATGATGGCGCTGAACATGCTGCGCCGCTGGCTGAACGGTCGCCCGGTTGCCAGCGAACACGGCTGGATTAATGTGGTCGATTCGCTGGTGCTGTAACACATCAACGCGTCGGAGATGGCCTTCGGCGCTTTTTCAGTCCAACCTGTTGTACTTGCTTTGAAATAATCTGTGCGCCATCTCTCATCTTTTTCCCTCCAAACCTCCATCAGGCTGGAATAGCCCCATCGTTTGAAGTTGCTCACAATTTAGCGCCCTGACAACCGCAACACTGATTCCAGTATTCAGGATTGGAGTCCAGTATGTTGGAATCAAGCAAAGTCCCGGCGCTCACCCGCGCCATTGATATTCTCAATTTGATCGCCCGTATCGGCCCCTGCAGCGCGGCGACCATTATTGACGAACTGGGTATCCCGAAAAGCACTGCCTATCTGCTGCTGGGGGAGTTAAAAAAACAGCGCTTCCTCAGCCTGGATAATCAGGATAACTATTGCCTGTGGACTAAGCTGGTTGAACTGGCCGGTCATGCTCTGAGCAAAATGGACCTGCGAGAACTGGCGCGCCCGCGCCTGACGCAGCTGATGGATCAGTGCGGACTGCTCTGCCACCTGGGGATCATCGATAACGGCAACGCCTATTACATTCTGAAGATCGAATCTCCGGCCACCATCAGCGTGCGTTCACATGAAGGCAAGAGCCTGTCTCTTTATCGTTCCGGTATCGGTAAATGCCTGCTGGCCTGGCAACCTGAGCGGGTTCAGGAGTCGATTATCAGCGAACTGCGCTGGGAGCGGGCCACGCCGACCACCATCATCACTGCCCAGCAGCTTCACGATGAGCTAAAACGCATTCGTGCCAGAGGCTGGAGCTTCGATAATGGCGAAGATTATCCCGACGTTCGCTGCGTCGCCGCACCGGTCTTTAACGCGAATAACGAGCTGACCGCTGCTATCTCAGTGGTGGGCACGCGCCTGCAAATCAACGAAGACAATCGTGATTACCTCGCCGGTAAGGCGATTGCCTGCGCGAAAGATATTTCACGCCTGTTGGGGTGGAAAAGCCCCTTTGAACAACAAGCCTCATAATAAGGAAAAACATCATGACCCTACCGAAAATTAAACACGTTCGCGCCTGGTTTATCGGCGGCGCTACCGCAGAGAAAGGCGCTGGCGGCGGTGATTATCACGATCAGGGGGCAAACCACTGGATTGATGATCACATTGCTACGCCGATGAGCAAGTACAAACAGTATGAGCAGTCTCGCCAGTCATTTGGCATCAACGTTCTGGGGACGCTGATTGTTGAAGTTGAAGCTGAAAATGGGCAGACCGGTTTTGCGGTATCAACGGCGGGGGAAATGGGCTGCTTTATCGTTGAAAAACACCTGAACCGCTTTATCGAAGGTAAGTGCGTCAGCGATATCAAACTGATCCATGATCAGATGCTCAACGCCACGATGTACTATTCCGGCTCCGGCGGCCTGGTGATGAACACCATCTCCTGTATCGATCTCGCACTGTGGGATCTGTTCGGTAAAGTGGTTGGCCTGCCGGTGTATAAACTGCTGGGCGGCGCGGTGCGTGATGAAATTCAGTTCTATGCCACCGGCGCACGCCCAGACCTGGCGAAAGATATGGGCTTTATCGGCGGTAAAATGCCGACCCACTGGGGGCCACACGATGGCGACGCCGGGATCCGCAAAGACGCCGCGATGGTTGCTGATATGCGTGAAAAATGCGGCCCGGATTTCTGGTTGATGCTTGACTGCTGGATGAGCCAGGACGTTAACTACGCCACTAAGCTGGCTCACGCCTGCGCGCCTCACAACCTTAAGTGGATCGAGGAGTGCCTGCCACCGCAGCAGTATGAAGGCTATCGTGAGCTCAAACGCAATGCGCCAGCCGGGATGATGGTCACCAGCGGTGAGCACCACGGTACGCTGCAATCTTTCCGCACCTTGTCAGAAACCGGCATCGATATTATGCAGCCTGATGTGGGCTGGTGCGGCGGTTTGACCACGCTGGTAGAGATTGCCGCCATTGCTAAAGCGCGCGGTCAGCTGGTGGTCCCGCACGGATCATCGGTCTATTCACACCACGCGGTCATTACCTTTACCAACACACCGTTCAGCGAATTCCTGATGACCAGCCCGGACTGCTCAACAATGCGTCCGCAGTTTGACCCGATTCTGGTCGGTGAACCGGTGCCGCAAAATGGGCGCATTCATAAAACCGTTCTCGATAAACCGGGCTTCGGCGTTGAGCTGAACCGCGACTGCAACCTGAAACGTCCTTATAGCCACTGATCCAGCCGTGCCGTACAGCATTGATGTGCGGCCCATTTTTTGAGGATATTACGATGAGCAACACCTTGCTTGAGAGCGTGGTGAAGAAAAACCGCGCCCGTTTGATCCCCTTTATGCTGGCGCTGTACGTGCTGGCATTTCTTGACCGCTCGAATATTGGCTTTGCCAAAGAGACCTATCAGCTGGACACCGGGCTAAGTAATGAAGCCTATGCGTTGGGGGCGGGGATCTTCTTTGTGGTGTACGCCTTTCTCGGGGTGCCCGCTAATCTGCTGATGCGCAAATTCGGCGCGCGAAAATGGATTGGCTGCACCACACTGCTGTGGGGCGTTCTGTCAGCAGCGATGGCGTGGGCGGATACCGAAGCGAAATTTCTGCTGGTGCGCACGCTGCTCGGTGCTGCCGAAGCGGGCTTTTTCCCCGGTATGATCTACCTGACCTCCCAGTGGTTTCCGCAGCAAAACCGCGCCAGCATTATGGGGCTATTTTATATGGGCGCGCCGCTGGCGCTGACGCTCGGTTCACCTTTATCCGGCGCGTTGCTGGAAATGCACGGTTTTATGGGGCATCCCGGCTGGTTCTGGATGTTTATCATTGAAGGGCTGCTTGCCGTTGGCGCGGGATTCTTCACTTTCTTCTGGCTTGATGACACCCCGCAAAATGCGCGTTTCCTGACGTCCGCCGAGAAACAGGCGTTAATCAGCGAACTGGCCAGCGAAGAGCAGAAAAAGGTCACTTCGCGTTTGTCCGATGCTTTGCGCAATGGCCGCGTCTGGCAGCTGGCGATTATCTATCTGACCATTCAGGTTGCGGTTTATGGCCTGATTTTCTTCCTGCCGACTCAGGTCGCTGCGCTGCTGGGTACCAAAGTGGGGTTTGTGGCCTCGGTAGTGACTGCGATTCCATGGGTTGCGGCGCTGTTCGGTACCTGGCTGATTCCACGCTACTCCGACCGTACCGGTGAGCGGCGTAATATCGCGGCATTCACTCTGCTAGCGGCAGCAATAGGTATTGCGGTCTCCGGTCTGGTTTCACCGGTGCTGGCGATCATCGCGCTGTGTGTAGCCGCCGTTGGCGTTATTGCCGTACAGCCGGTCTTCTGGACCATGCCGACGCAGCTGCTTTCCGGTACGGCGCTGGCGGCTGGCATTGGGTTCGTCAACCTGTTTGGCGCCATCGGCGGTTTTCTGGCCCCGATTATTCGCGTTCAGGCCGAAACGATCTTCGCCAGCAATTCTGCCGGATTACTGACGCTCGCCTGCGTGGCGATTGTTGGGGTCGTTATTATTTTTTCACTGCGAGTTAATCGCACGGTGCCGCAGACTAGCACCTTACAGCATTAATTTAAGGGAGCACTATGAACGCCATTTTATCGAATCCATTTAAAGCGGGACTTTTGCAGGGAGAGGCGCAAATTGGTCTGTGGCTGAGCACGACCTCTTCCTACATGGCGGAAATTGCCGCCACTTCGGGCTACGACTGGTTGCTGATTGACGGCGAGCATGCGCCGAATACGGTCCAGGATCTGTACCACCAACTCCAGGCTATTGCTCCCTACGCCAGCCATCCGGTCATTCGTCCGGTAGAGGGCAATCGTAGCCTGATTAAGCAGGTGCTGGATATTGGCACCAGAACGCTGTTGATCCCAATGGTCGATACCGCCGAGCAGGCGAGGGATATTGTCTCTGCCACCCGCTACCCACCTGTCGGTACCCGCGGCGTTGGCGCTGGGGTGGCTCGCGCCGCGCGCTGGGGACGCGTGGAGAACTATATGGCGCAGGCCAACGACGAGCTGTGTTTGCTGATTCAGATGGAGAGTAAAACGGCACTTGAAAATCTGGATGAGATCCTCGAAGTGGAAGGTATTGATGGCGTCTTTATCGGCCCTGCTGATTTATCCGCCTCGTTAGGCTATCCGGATAATGCCGGGCATCCGGAAGTTCAGCGTGTTATTGAGCAGAGCATACGACGCATTCGCGCCGCGGGAAAGGCCGCTGGGTTCCTGGCCGTGGACCCAGAAATGGCGCAAAAAGTACTCGCGTGGGGAGCTAATTTTGTTGCGGTAGGGGTGGATACCAATCTCTATACCCGCGCGCTTGATGAACGTCTGGCGATATTCAAACCCTTGGCCGAACAACCAAAAGGAAAGGGGAGCTACTAGCGTTCTCCCCCTTTGGAAGGCGTTGTTTAAACTAACGCCCGCGCCAACAGCGTAATCGGATGCTCACAGCGCTTGCTGGTGGACATCTCAATCTGCCATTTGCAGGTTTCGCAGTCGGTAATCACCAGGTCTGCACCGCTCGCTTCAATTTGTGCGAAGAGCGGTGCGCCTATCGCCTGTGATGTTGGGTAGTTCTCCGTTTTGAAACCGTAGGTTCCCGCTATTCCGCAGCATTGTGAGTCCAGTACCTGCAGCTCAACACCCGGTATGCGCCGCAGCAGTTCGAGGGTGTACAGTGACCAGCCCATCTTTTCCATATGACACGGTGTGTGATACACCACCTTCAGTGGCAGCGGCTTTAATGGCAGTGCAGCGCCATCGTCCAGTTTGCGCCACAGCCAGCGGGTCGCCAGCTCAATGTTGTCGCGCAGGTCGTGGTTATCCACATCGAGCAGGTGCGGGTACTCATCGCGTAGCGTAAAGGTGCAGGTAGATGACGTCGCAATCACCGGCAGCTTTTTGCCGCCAATCGCCTCCCTTAGCGAGGCGACGTTGCTCTGCGCCTGGCGGCGAGCTTTGTCAAAGAACCCGTTGGCAATCAGCGGCACGCCGCAGCACTTCTCTTTGCTGAGCAGCTGCACGCCAATCCCCATCGCGTTCATCACTTTAATCAGGTCGAGCCCGAGCTGCGGGTGGTTATAATTGACGTAGCAGCCGTGGAAGAACGCCACCTGTTCGGCAAACTGCGCCTGCTGTACAGCAAGGCGAGCGTAACGGCGGCGGAAGGTGCCGAACGAGTATTTCGGCAGGGTGCGGTGGTGGTCAATCTTCAGGGCGCTATCCAGCAACTGGCGTACCGGCTTCAGGCCGGTGGCGGCGTTGACGATGGGGGCGAACGGCGTAGAGAGCGTGCCCATCAGATCGGTATGGCTGAGGATCGTATCGCGGATGCCCGGCTTTTGCTGGCTATAGTCGGCGCGGGCGCGCTGGATAATATCGCCAATTTTTACATCGGACGGGCAGGCGACTTCGCAGCGCTTGCAGTTGATGCAGTATTTTAGCGCCTCGTCATACAGCCCGGCATCTTTGCGGCGCAGGCGTTCGCCGTCCGGCCCGGCCTGTTTTGGCCCCGGATAGCGCGGGTTGACGCGGCTGACGGGGCAGACGGTGGTGCATACGGTGCATTTAATACAGTTTTCAAAGCTTTGCTGGCTCATGCTTCACCTCCAGCTAAACGGATAATCTGTGCAGCCGCGTGTAGCGCGGTGACGGCGCACACGCCCCCGCCGCAGCCCTCGGCAATCGGGTCGAAACCGCCGAGCACCGAGCCGATGGCAAACAGGTTGCGCATAGGTAAGCCCCGGAGCGCGGGATGCAGTTCGGCATCGACAATAGCGCCGGACTGCTGCCATGGCTGTGGGTCAAAGAAGTCATTGCGGTAGCCTGCGCTGCGCGAGGCGGGCTGCTGAATATCCAGCCCCATGATCGACTCACGAATACCGTCGCGCCCGGCGGTCAGGCCGTTGCTGAAGAAGCTGCCGCTGGCTAGCACCGCAAAGCGTGGGCGCAGAGGGATATCGCCGTGGTTACGCGTCCAGACTTCCCGAACCTCGCCGCAGTCGTGGCTGACGCGCACCGCTTCATCGCCCGGCATCCAGGTGCCGCCCAGCGCAACAAACCGCCGTTGCAGCGAAGCGTGCAGTCGCATGCCCGGCACTGAAGGCGGCAGCGTTGGCAGCAGCGAAAGGGTGCAGGGGAGGTTATGGTTAAGCCAGTCGAACAGCGCGGTATCGCGCAGGCCAAAGCAGGCGGGCATCACCAGCGTATCGCGCCCTTCGCTGAGCGGTAGCAGCGCCTGATGCAGCACCGACCAATGCGCTTTTTCATCCAGCACTCTGGCGATATTGACCGCGCGGAACTCGGTGGGGTTCTCGCGCAGCACATCCAGCTCCGGTAAATCGATTTCAGCGGCATCGGCGTTAAATCCCTGCTGTTGCAGGGATTCGGCAACCAGATGCGGCTGGAAATCGAGAAACCCGCTAATGCCCACCACCCGAATGCGCCCGTGTGTGAGCGGGATAATCGGCACTTCCGACGGGCTGAGCCAGGCTGGACGGTGGGTGCCCAGCGGGGTAATGCGCTGATGCGGCTTTGCCATATCGCCGAGCATGTTCATCCCACACTCTGCCAGCAGGGTCTGCGTCTGTCGCGCGTAGCGCTGCACAAGGTCAGCGCCAATCAGGCTATAGGGATGTTGTGGAGATTGCTCGCGCAGCGCGGCCAGCCCGCTGTCGAGGTCGGTAACCGGCTGGCCGTCGGGCAGAGTGCTGAGCAAGTCCAGCGAGCCGGAAGAGAAGTGCAGCGCGCTCTGGCCTCGACAAACAATCACCGCGCGCAGGCCCGCTTTTTGTAGCTGAATACCGCACAGCAGCCCGGCGAGCCCGCCGCCGATAATTACGCTATCAAATTTCATCTTCAGGCTCCTTTTTCAGGCCGCACAATCCCTGGTACACCCAGCGGGTCAGTTCGCTTTCGCGCAGCGCATCGCCCCAGGCGATCGGCTGCACGCCTTTCCAGCGCTCGTTGAGGAAGGCAGAAAGCTGGGTGAGCGATTGCGCCGAGGTGGCGGCGCGATAGCGCTGGAGCAAACCGGCGGCGCGGCAGGCACACAGCTCGCCCTGACAGGTTCCCATGCCGACGCGGGTGCGACGGCGTAAATCCAACAGGTTATTGACCGCCAGATTTTCCACCGCGTACTCCACTTCGCCTGCGGTCACGGCTTCGCATTCGCAAACCACGCTGCGCTGCAATCGACTGTTGCCGAGCCACTCCGGCGTGCGGTCGCCGTGGCGATAGACCGCCGACCCGCGTAGCGGCGCGGGCAGGGAAATCATGCGCTGGAGCGTTTTCTCTGCGGATTCGCGAGAACCGGGCAGCGGCGTTTGGGCGGTGGTGCAGGTGCCGCTGTGGTTGAGCTTGCGGCAGATAGCATCGGTGGCCCATTCCGCCATCAGACGGTAGGTCATCAGCTTGCCGCCGGTAATGGTAATAAACCCTTCCAGCCCGTCGCGCTCGGCGTGATCCAGCAGGACAATACCCCGGCTAACGTTGCGCCCGCTGGGGTCATCGTCGCTGGCAACCAGCGGACGCACGCCGCAGTAAGCGCGAAGAATGCGGGTGTTCGCCATGATTGGTGACAGCTTCTCACCTTCGCGCAGCAGGATATCCACCTCGTCGGCGGTGACGCGGCAGCGGTCAATATCATCGTAATCAATGTGCGTTGAGGTGGTGCCAATCAGCGAAATCGTGTCGCCGGGCACCAGAATATCGGCATCGGCTGGCGGGCGGCAGCGGTTGATCACGTGCTGGTTGATACGGTTTTCAAAAATCAGCAACGAGCCTTTTGCCGGAAACATGCGGATGCGCAGGTCGGCGTATTCGGCGATGCGCTGGCCCCAGATCCCGGCGGCGTTAACCACCACTGGCGCACGCAGTTCGCGTGGTTGCCCGGTGGTGTGGTTGAGCAGGCGAACGCCGCTGATGCGGTCATTATGGCGAATCAAGCCGGTGACTTCGTGGGCGGTAAAAATCGCCGCGCCGTGCTCGCGCGCGTCGAGCATATTGGCGGCGGTGAGACGGAAGGGGTCAACGGTACCGTCGGGTACGCGCACGGCACCGACTAATGCCGGGTTCACCGCGGGCTCCATTCGACGCGCCAGCGCGGGGTCGATGGCTTCGGCCTGAATGCCCGCAACCTGGCAGGCATCCATAAAGGTGCGCTGGTAGCTGAGGTCGTCTTCGGGCAGGGTGATAAACAGCCCGCTGGTGGGCTCAATGCAGTGACGGGCGATGCGCCGCAGGATCTGGTTTTCGCTGATGCATTCGCGCGCTGATTCGCTGTCGGTCACCACATAGCGTGCGCCGCTGTGCAGCAGGCCGTGATTGCGGCCGGTGGCGCCGGTGGCAATATCAAAGCGTTCAACCAGCGCAACCTTCAGCCCGCGCAGGGAGGCGTCGCGGGCGATACCGGCTCCGGTGGCTCCGCCGCCGATGATGATGGCATCGTATTCATTGACAGAGGCGCTGTCCATAATGTGTCCTCAATGTTCGTTTTAACAACATTAAGTCATGTGTATGGATTATTTTGTTTGATTTCGAACATATTCGCGCATTAATCGAAAAGAGTAATGGCGAGAAATGTGCTGCCTATCGCCTTTTATTAGATGTGCCCGTCGCCGACGAGCTGATGCAGGCAGTCGTGCAACAACTGTAAAGGGCTGCCGCTCACCGGAGGTTCGCTGGCGATAAGCGACACCTGGCGATAGAACGGCGGCTCTAGCGGCACCGAGCGTAGCGGTTGCTCCAGCGTTTTCAGGGTTAGCTCCGGCAGCAGTGCGATACCCAGCCCCTGGCGGATAAAGCTCATCGCCGTGCTGGGGTGGTTAAATTCGTATTTAATGTTGGGGGTAATATTCATGCCGGCAAACAGCGACATGATGCTCATTTCATAGCGCCCTTTACTGACAATCAGCGGCTCGTCAAACAGGGCGTTCAGCGAAATGGCTTTTTTTCCCGCAAAGGGATGATTATCTGGCACCACGACGGCAAATCTGTCTTTATACACCGGTGCCACAAACATACCTTCAACCGGAATATGCACAAAGCCGGCGTCAATATTATTGTCGCGAATCGCGTCGATAATTTCGGCGCTGTTGGCTTCGTGGGGGACGATTTTAATATTCGGATGATGCTGTTCAAAATAGCGCACCACCTCGGGCAGTACGCTGGCGCAAATACTCGGAAAGCAGCCAATGCGCAGCAGGCGTTGCGGCATTTTTTTCTCCTGCTCGGCAATCTCTTTAACCGCGCTGACTTCGCTCATCAGGCGGCGAAGGTGCGACACGATGCGAACGCCTGCGACTGTCAGCGTGATAGCCTTACGGCGCTCGCGGACCAGGATGGCGACGCCCAGCTCCTCTTCCAGCGCAGCAATGGCCTGGCTGACGGCGGACTGGGTCATGTACAGTCGTTTGCCCGCCTCGGTGAATCCCCCGCATTCGAGGACCGTTAACAGCGCGCCGATCTGCGTTAACGTCATTAGTCTTTCCTAATTAAAGTCATTAAAACGATTAATTTTACTAATTTATATCGCCTGCCTATAATTTTTTCTACGGACTGAATCACACAATCACGCACGCAATTATTTGTATTTATAATGCATTCCTGAATTATATATTCGTGATGAATGTGATAATGCGCGCCGTTTAATTAGGTTGCATATAAATGAAAGAAAAATTATGGACTAAAGATTTTTGGGCAATCACGATTATTAGCTTTATTATCTTCTTCGTATTTTATGTTCTTCTCACGCTCCTGCCGATTTACATCGCCGATAACCTCCACGCTACGGCGGAGAAAGCCGGGCTGCTGGTGACCTTTTTCCTCGCCGCCGCGATTATCGTCCGCCCATTTGCCGGGCAATGGGTGGGAAAATATTCGAACAAAACGATTCTGATGCTCTCCTCCCTGGCGTTTTTAGCGGTGACTGCGCTGTATCCGTTCTGTCATTCCATTGAAGCACTGCTTTTTATTCGCGTGCTGCACGGTATTACCTTTGGGGTGATCACCACGGTGAAGGGCACGATCTCCGCGCGCCTGATTCCTGCTTCCCGACGTGGGGAAGGCATCAGTTTTTTCTCTTTAGCCATGGGGCTGGCGATGGTCGTTGGGCCGTGGATTGGCCTGAATATGGCGCGGCATAGCGCGTTTACCCAGGCGTTCTGGATGTGTACCGTCGTCTCGGTCATTGGTATCGTGCTGTCATTGATTGTTCGCGTGCCGCCGGTCATTCGCCATGCCGATGGTTCTCAGCCAAAGCTGGGCTTCTCCGCCATGTTCGACCGCGCCGCCATGCCGTTTGCACTGGTCACCTTCTTTATGACCTTCTCCTACGCTGGCGTTTCCGCATTTCTCGCCCTGTATGCGCGTGAGCTGGATCTGATGGCCGCCGCCAGCAACTTCCTGCTGTGCTACGCCATTTTCCTGATGATCTGCCGCGCCTTTACCGGCAACATCTGCGATAAAAAAGGGCCGAAATATGTGGTCTATCCTTGCTTGCTGGCGTTCACTATCGGCCTGGTCGTGCTGGGATACACTCACGGCAGCGTGTCGATGATTCTGGCAGGCGCGTTAATTGGTATTGGCTACGGTTCGGTGACGCCTATCTTCCAGACGCAAATTATCAGCTCGGTGGAGCCGCATAAAATTGGCGTGGCGAACTCGCTGTTCTTCAACGCGATGGATGCCGGACTGGCAATGGGTGCTTTCGTGATGGGGATGATGGTGGAAGGGGTGGGCTACCGCGCTATCTACCTGGTCGGTGCGCTGCTGGTGGTGTTGGCGGGGGCGCTGTATATTTTGCAGATGAAGCGCCGTGGCGCGATGCCGCTGGTTAGCGCACACGAGGTGCACTAACCGTTACATCTCAATTTCTATATCGCCCTTTGCCCTGCAACAGCAGGGCAAAATTTCACCCGGCTGGATAAAAGCCAGCGGCTCGGTCAGCCAGTCAACCTGGCCCGACACCAACCGCGTGCGGCAGGAGCCGCAGTAGCCTTCGCGGCACTGGTATTCCACCTCAACGTTGTGAGACTCCAGTGCCGCCAGCAGGGAAGGGTGTTCATCCTGGCACTGTAAACGCGTGCCAGAGATGCGCAGAAAAACGCGGCTCATTAGAGCTGGAAGTCGCTGAGATCGTCAGTATTGACTTCCGAGTCAATCTGGCCGACCAGGTAGGAGCTGACTTCCACTTCCTGCGGGGCAACCTGCACGTTATCGGACACCAGCCAGGTGTTGATCCACGGAATCGGGTTGGATCGGGTCTGGAACGGCAGATCCAGGCCAACCGCCTGCATACGGATGTTGGTGATGTACTCAACGTACTGGCACAGAATGTCTTTGTTCAGGCCAATCATCGAGCCGTCGCGGAACAGATAGTCCGCCCACTCTTTTTCCTGCACCGCCGCCTGCACGAACAGGTCGTAGCACTCCTGCTTGCACTCTTCCGCAATCTCCGCCATTTCCGGGTCATCCGCGCCGCTGCGCAGCAGGTTCAGCATGTGCTGGGTGCCGGTCAGGTGCAGCGCTTCATCGCGAGCGATCAGGCGAATAATTTTAGCGTTGCCTTCCATCAGTTCGCGCTCGGCGAAGGCGAAGGAGCAGGCGAAGCTGACGTAGAAGCGAATCGCTTCCAGTGCGTTCACGCTCATCAGGCAGATGTAGAGTTTCTTTTTCAGCTCGCGCAGGTTCACGGTCACGGTTTTGCCGTTGACGGTGTGGGTACCTTCGCCCAGCAGGTGCCAGTAGCTGGTCATCTCGATCAGCTCGTCGTAATAGCTGGAGATACCTTCCGCACGCTTCTGAATCTGCTCGTTGGTAACGATGTCATCAAACACAATCGCCGCATCGTTGACGATGTTGCGGATGATGTGGGTGTAAGAGCGCGAGTGGATGGTTTCAGAGAACGCCCACGTTTCAACCCAGGTTTCCAGTTCCGGAATGGAAATCAGCGGCAGCAGCGCGACGTTCGGGCTACGGCCCTGGATGGAGTCCAGCAGGGTTTGATACTTCAGGTTGCTGATGAAAATATGCTTTTCGTGTTCCGGCAGCGCCTGGTAGTCGATACGGTCGCGGGACACGTCAACTTCTTCCGGACGCCAGAAGAAGGAGAGCTGCTTTTCAATCAGTTTTTCGAAGATGTCATATTTCTGCTGGTCGTAGCGTGCCACGTTGACCGGCTGGCCAAAGAACATCGGCTCTTTGAGCTGATCGTTTTTCGTCTGTGAAAAAGTGGTATATGCCATTGATGTCAATCCTGTCTGGAGAGTAATGCCGGATGGCGGTTACTTACCTGCTTACAATATCATCGCAAATAAATCCGTACACCGAATAAGGTTTTGGTCGATACGGAAATCAAAGGCCGGGTCAGCGTGTTGCTGCCCGGCAATCGTTATTAGATCTTACAGGCGCCGCTTTCGCAGCCATCATCCTGAATGGAAGGGGCCAGATCGTCCTGCGCATCTTCCGCACCGTCACGGGTGTTCTGGTAGTACAGCGTCTTCACGCCAAATTTATAGGCGGTGAGCAGGTCTTTCAGCAGCTGTTGCATCGGGACTTTGCCGGATGGAAAGCGCGTCGGATCGTAGTTGGTGTTGGCCGAGATCGACTGGTCGATAAATTTCTGCATGATACCCACCAGCTGCAGATAACCGTCGTTGTTCGGCATTTCCCACAGCAGCTCGTAAGCGTTGTGCAGGTGTTCGTAGTCCGGCACCACCTGGCGCAGGATACCGTCTTTCGACGCTTTGATGCTCACGTAGCCGCGCGGCGGTTCGATGCCGTTGGTGGCGTTGGAGATCTGCGAAGAGGTCTCGGACGGCATCAGGGCAGAGAGCGTGGAGTTACGCAGGCCGTGGGTCTTAATGGACTCACGCAGCGTTTCCCAATCCAGATGCAGCGGCTCGTTGGCAATCGCATCCAGATCTTTCTTATAGGTGTCGATCGGCAGAATGCCCTGCGAGTAGGTGGTTTCATTGAACCACGGGCAGGCACCTTGCTCTTTCGCCAGCTCGTTGGAGGCTTTCAGCAGGTAGTACTGAATCGCTTCGAAGGTCTGGTGCGTCAGGTTGTTGGCGCTGCCGTCGGAGTAGCGCTTGCCGTTTTTCGCCAGCCAGTAGGCATAGTTGATAACGCCGATACCCAGCGTACGACGACCCATTGCGCCACGTTCAGCGGCTTTAATTGGGTAATCCTGGTAGTCCAGCAGGGCATCCAGTGCGCGCACGGCCAGCACCGCCAGCTCTTCCAGCTCGTCCAGGCTTTTGATAGCGCCCAGGTTGAAGGCGGACAGCGTACACAGGGCGATTTCGCCGTTTTCGTCGTTCACGTCGTCCAGCGGTTTGGTCGGCAGGGCGATTTCCAGGCACAGGTTAGACTGGCGCACCGGCGCGACTACCGGGTCAAACGGGCTGTGGGTGTTGCAGTGGTCAACGTTCTGAATGTAGATACGACCGGTAGAGGCACGTTCCTGCATCATCAGAGAGAACAGCTCGACCGCTTTTACGCGCTGTTTGCGGATGCTGTCGTCGTTCTCATATTGGGTGTACAGACGTTCGAACTCGTCCTGGTCGGCGAAGAACGCATCGTACAGGCCTGGGACGTCGGACGGGCTGAACAGGGTGATGTCGCCGCCTTTCAGCAGGCGGGTGTACATCAGTTTGTTGATCTGTACGCCGTAGTCCATATGACGCACGCGGTTGCCTTCAACGCCGCGGTTGTTTTTCAGCACCAGCAGGCTTTCGACTTCCAGGTGCCACATTGGGTAGAACAGGGTGGCCGCACCACCGCGCACGCCGCCCTGGGAGCAGGATTTAACCGCCGTCTGGAAGTGCTTATAGAACGGAATACAGCCGGTGTGGAACGCTTCACCGCCGCGAATCGGGCTACCCAGCGCACGGATGCGACCGGCGTTGATGCCGATACCGGCGCGCTGGGAAACGTATTTCACGATAGCGCTGGAGGTGGCGTTGATGGAATCCAGGCTGTCGCCGCACTCGATCAGTACGCAAGAGCTGAACTGACGAGTTGGGGTACGCACGCCGGACATAATCGGCGTAGGCAGAGAAATTTTGAACGTGGAAACCGCATCGTAGAAGCGCTTCACGTAGCTCAGACGGGTTTCACGCGGGTAGTTCGAGAACAGGCACGCAGCGACCAGAATATAGAGGAATTGGGCGCTCTCGTAGATTTCGCCGGTGACGCGGTTCTGTACCAGGTATTTCCCTTCCAGCTGCTTAACGGCAGCGTAGGAGAAGGTCATGTCACGGTCGTGAACAATGAACGAGTCCATCTGCTTGAACTCTTCTTCCGTATAGTCTTCCAGCAGATGATTGTCGTATTTACCCAGGTTAACCATGTGTTTGACATGGTCGAACAGTGCCGGCGGCTCAAACTGGCCGTAGGCTTTTTTGCGCAGGTGGAATACCGCCAGGCGCGCGGCCAGGTACTGGTAGTCTGGTGCTTCGCTGGAGATCAGGTCTGCGGCTGCTTTGATGATAGTTTCATGAATGTCGGACGTTTTAATCCCGTCGTAGAACTGGATGTGTGAACGCAGTTCGACCTGAGAAATCGAAACGTTGTGCAGCCCTTCGGCGGCCCAATCCAGCACGCGATGAATTTTGTCGAGGTTAATGCGCTCTGTGCGGCCGTCACGCTTCGTCACCAGCAGACTCTGATTCATGTGATTTTTACCTGTCCGTGAAAAGGAAAATATCCCCTGATTTATCCACAATTGCCGTTGTAGCAAAACCTGTGGATAAATACTACATGTAGGGGTTCGTTGATTAATTAAACGCTATATGGTGAGTATTCTAGTCTGGATTCTTTTGAGCACAAGGGTTGATTTTGGCGTTAACTTGAGGTTGATAAAGGGTAAAAAACGCTAAGTCCACGGCACGTAAGGGCTGGCGGGAATGTCAATAATTTGCAAAAAAAAATGAAAATTTGATCGAGTGCTGATTTCTTCGTCGAAGGGGGAAATTGCGCAATATGATGTAGCGCAATTTTGTCGTAAATACACCCTAATGATTGGTAGGGGGCACGTAGGCCTGATAAGCGTCATCAGGCCATGAGCGCAGATTTACTCTGCTTTTGCGGTGGTGTGTAGCATATAGTTAACGTCTACGCCCGGTGCCAGCTTAAAGCTGTTGGTGATTGGGTTATAGTGCAGGCCAATCATATGGCGCTCTTTCAGCACGGTCTGGTCAACCCAGCTCAGCAGTTCGGCCGGCTTGATGAATTTCTTCACGTCGTGAGTGCCTTTGGGCACCATGCGCAGAATGTACTCCGCGCCAACTACTGCCATCAGCCAGGATTTGCCGTTGCGGTTGAGCGTGGAGAAGAAGACCTGACCGCCGGGCTTCACCAGTTGGGCGCAGGCTTTCACCACCGACTGCGGGTCCGGAACGTGTTCCAGCATCTCCATGCAGGTCACCACGTCATACTGCCCGGCGTGTTTTGCCGCATGCTCTTCGACGGTTTCCTGCACGTAATCGACCGGAATACCGGTTTCCAGCGAGTGCAGTTTTGCCACCTGCAGCGGCTCAAAGCCCATATCCAGGCCGGTGACCGTCGCACCTTCACGCGCCATGCTTTCGGCCAGAATGCCGCCGCCGCAGCCGACATCCAGCACTTTTTTGCCAAACAGGCCGCCGGAACGTTCGGCGATGTAGCCCAGACGCAGCGGGTTAATGCGGTGCAGAGGCTTAAATTCCCCCTCCAGATCCCACCAGCGTGACGCGACGGCCTCGAATTTGGCGATCTCTTCGTGGTCTACGTTGTGCGCTACCGCAGCTTTTTCGGCATTCATGGCTGTTCCTGCTCCTTATTTCGTTATTGAGAGCGAGTATATCAGTACCACGGTGTGAATAAAGCGTTCGCGGGGTGCTAATGGGTTTACCTGTCTTTACGCTAATGTGTTATAATTTGCGACCTTTGAATCCGGGAATACAGTAGAGGGATAGCGGTTAGATGAGCGACCTTGCGAGAGAAATTACACCGGTCAACATTGAGGAAGAGCTAAAGAACTCTTATCTGGATTATGCGATGTCGGTCATTGTTGGCCGTGCGCTACCGGATGTCCGAGATGGCCTGAAGCCGGTACACCGTCGCGTACTTTACGCCATGAACGTATTGGGCAATGACTGGAACAAAGCCTATAAAAAATCAGCCCGTGTCGTGGGTGACGTGATCGGTAAATATCACCCGCATGGTGATACTGCCGTCTATGACACTATCGTCCGTATGGCACAGCCATTCTCGCTGCGATACATGCTGGTAGATGGTCAAGGTAACTTCGGTTCTGTCGATGGCGACTCCGCCGCAGCGATGCGTTATACGGAAATCCGTATGTCGAAAATCGCCCATGAGCTGATGGCCGATCTGGAAAAAGAGACGGTGGACTTCGTCGATAACTACGACGGCACCGAACGTATTCCAGATGTAATGCCGACCAAAATTCCTAACCTGCTGGTTAACGGTGCCTCTGGTATCGCCGTAGGTATGGCCACCAACATTCCACCGCACAACCTGACGGAAGTGATCAACGGCTGTCTGGCATATGTCGACAACGAAGACATCACCATCGAAGGTTTGATGGAACACATCCCAGGCCCGGATTTCCCGACTGCCGCCATCATCAATGGCCGCCGCGGGATTGAAGAAGCCTATCGTACCGGTCGTGGCAAAGTGTACATTCGCGCTCGCGCGGAAGTCGAAGCCGACGCCAAAACCGGTCGTGAAACCATCATCGTGCACGAAATTCCGTATCAGGTGAACAAAGCGCGCCTGATCGAGAAAATCGCCGAGCTGGTAAAAGATAAACGCGTTGAAGGCATCAGCGCGCTGCGTGACGAGTCTGATAAAGACGGTATGCGCATCGTGATTGAAGTGAAACGCGACGCGGTCGGGGAAGTGGTGCTGAACAACCTCTACTCCCAGACCCAGCTGCAGGTCTCCTTCGGTATTAACATGGTTGCGCTGCACCATGGTCAGCCGAAGATCATGAACCTGAAAGAGATTATCGCTGCGTTCGTGCGTCACCGCCGTGAAGTGGTGACTCGTCGTACCATTTTCGAACTGCGTAAAGCACGCGATCGCGCGCACATCCTGGAAGCGCTGGCCGTTGCGCTGGCTAACATTGACCCGATCATTGAACTGATCCGTCGCGCGCCAACCCCAGCCGAAGCGAAAGCGGGCCTGGTGGCACAGTCGTGGGAACTGGGCAACGTTTCCGCGATGCTGGAACGTGCGGGTGATGACGCGGCGCGTCCAGAGTGGCTGGAACCTGAGTTTGGCGTTCGTGACGGTAAATACTACCTGACCGAACAGCAGGCGCAGGCGATTCTGGATCTGCGTCTGCAGAAACTGACCGGCCTTGAGCATGAAAAACTGCTCGACGAGTACAAAGAGCTGCTGGAACAGATAGCAGAACTGCTGCGCATTCTGGGCAGCGCCGATCGTCTGATGGAAGTGATCCGCGAAGAGCTGGAACTGGTTCGCGAACAGTTCGGCGACGCGCGTCGTACTGAAATCACCGCCAACAGCGCCGATATTAATATCGAAGATCTGATCAGCCAGGAAGATGTTGTCGTCACGCTGTCTCACCAGGGTTACGTTAAATATCAGCCGCTTACCGATTACGAAGCTCAGCGTCGTGGCGGTAAAGGCAAGTCAGCTGCCCGTATTAAAGAAGAAGACTTTATCGACCGCCTGCTGGTGGCCAACACCCACGATACGATCCTCTGCTTCTCCAGTCGTGGTCGTCTGTATTGGATGAAGGTTTATCAGCTGCCGGAAGCTAGCCGCGGCGCGCGTGGCCGTCCGATCGTCAACCTGCTGCCGCTGGAAGCGAACGAACGTATCACCGCCATCCTGCCGGTACGCGAGTACGAAGAGGGCGTGAACGTCTTTATGGCGACCGCTAGCGGTACCGTGAAGAAAACGGCGCTGACCGAGTTCAGCCGTCCGCGTTCTGCCGGTATTATCGCGGTGAACCTGAACGAAGGCGACGAGCTGATTGGCGTTGACCTGACCTCCGGTACCGATGAAGTCATGCTGTTCTCTGCCGCCGGCAAAGTGGTGCGCTTTAAAGAAGATGCCGTCCGCGCAATGGGTCGTACTGCGACCGGCGTACGCGGTATTAAGCTTGCGGAAAATGACAGCGTGGTATCGCTGATTGTTCCACGCGGCGAAGGCGCAATCCTGACCGTGACCCAGAACGGCTACGGTAAACGTACCGCTGCCGAAGAGTATCCGACCAAGTCGCGTGCGACGCAGGGCGTTATCTCTATCAAAGTCACCGAGCGTAACGGCTCCGTGGTGGGCGCGGTGCAGGTCGACGACTGCGACCAGATCATGATGATCACCGATGCCGGTACGCTGGTGCGTACCCGCGTGTCCGAAGTCAGCGTGGTAGGGCGTAACACCCAGGGCGTTATCCTCATCCGTACTGCGGAAGATGAAAACGTGGTGGGTCTGCAGCGCGTGGCCGAGCCGGTTGATGACGAAGAGCTGGACGCTATCGACGGTAGCGTGGCGGAAGGCGACGATGATATCGCGCCGGAAACCGACAGCGATGACGACGTCGCGGACGATGCTGAAGAGTAATCGTTGAGCAACGTTGAGAAAGGGCCGGTGAAAACTGGCCCTTTTTTTATGTGTGCGGCATTCCCGGCGTCGCTGCGCTCGTCCGGGCTACATATTACGTAGCCCGGACGAGGTGCAAAGCGCCGACTCCGGGATGTTCTAAGTGACTCTCTGATTGCGGCTAGCGGCTTTTCCCGCTACCTTAACCACATCCTGTTAGCCCTCAACGGCGGAGTTTCGCCACTTTGAAATATCTTGTCTCCTTTCGCACAACGCTGAAAGTTTCACGTTACCTGTTTCGGGCGCTGGCGCTGCTGCTTTGGCTGCTTATCGCGCTGATTTCCGTCTTCTATATCGTGAATGCCCTGCATCAAAAAGAGTCGGAAATCCGTCAGGAATTTATCCTTAACTCCGATCAGGCCCAGCGTTACTTCCAGCGCACCTCCGATGTGATAAAGGAGCTCAAGTACATTGCGGAAAACCGACTCACCGCGGCGAACGGTGCGCTGCCGGGCGGGCAGGTAAAAGACAATTCCGATGTGCCGGATTTTGAACCGCTGTTCCCCGACTCTGACTGCGGCACCCTCGACACCACCTGGCGTGGTCCGCTGGAATCGCTGTCCTGGTTCTTGCGTTACTGGCGGGAAAATTTCTCGGCGGCTTACGATCTCAACCGCGTCTTTTTAATCGGCAGTGACAACCTGTGCATGGCCAACTTTGGCCTGCGCGAAATGCCGGTAGATCGCAGCGAGGCGCTGAAGGCGCTGCACGAACGCATTATGGCCTATCGCAATGCTCCGCAGGACGATCGCGGCGGCAACCTGTTCTGGGTCGGGCAAGGGCCGCGTCATAGCGTCGGCTACTTCTATGCGTTGACGCCGGTCTATCTGGCAAACCGTCTGCAGGCGCTGCTGGGCGTTGAGCAAACCATTCGTGCGGAAAACTTCTTTACCCCGGGCAGTATGCCGATGGGCGTATCCATTCTGGATGATAACGGCAACACGCTGATTAATCTGGCGGGGCCGGATACCAAAATGCATATCAACGCGCGTGGATTGCAGGAGCGACTGTGGTTCGGCTATACCGCCGGCTACCGTGAGCTGGTGCTGAAAAAGACGCTGTCGCCGTCCTCGCTGAGTATTGTCTACTCGGTGCCGCTGGATGCGGTGCTGGAGCGGATTCGTATTCTGGTGCTGAATGCGCTGTTGCTGAACCTGCTGACCGGCATTGCGCTGTTTACCATGGCACGCATGTACGAGCGGCGTATCTTTTTACCGGCTGAATCCGATGCGCTGCGCCTTGAGGAACACGAGCAGTTCAACCGCAAAATTGTCGCCTCGGCGCCGGTGGGGATCTGTATTCTGCGTACTCAGGACGGCACTAACATCCTGAGTAACGAACTGGCGCATAACTATCTCAATATGCTGACTCACGAGGATCGTCAGCGTCTGACGCAGATTATCTGCGGTCAGCAGGTTAACTTCGTCGACGTGCTGACCAGCAACAATACCAACCTGCAAATCAGCTTCGTTCACTCGCGCTACCGCAACGAAAACGTAGCGATCTGCGTGCTGGTGGACGTCAGTTCGCGCGTCAAAATGGAAGAGTCCTTGCAGGAGATGGCGCAGGCGGCGGAGCAGGCGAGCCAGTCGAAATCGATGTTCCTCGCTACCGTCAGCCATGAGTTGCGTACTCCGTTGTACGGCATTATCGGTAACCTCGACCTGCTGCAAACCAAAGAGCTGCCGAAGGGCGTTGACCGCCTGGTCACAGCGATGAACAACTCCTCCGGGCTGCTGCTGAAGATCATCAGCGACATCCTCGATTTTTCGAAAATTGAGTCCGAGCAGCTGAAAATCGAGCCGCGCGAGTTCTCGCCAAAAGAGGTGATGAACCACATTACCGCCAACTACCTGCCGCTGGTGGTGAGAAAACAGCTCGGCATGTACTGCTTTATTGAGCCGGACGTGCCGATGAAGCTGATGGGCGATCCGATGCGCCTGCAGCAGGTTATCTCTAACCTGCTAAGCAACGCCATCAAGTTTACCGATATCGGCTGTATCGTTTTACATCTGAAACGCGAAGGGTATTACCTCAGCATCAGCATTCGTGATACCGGTGTCGGCATTCCGGCTAAAGAAGTGGTGCGCCTGTTTGACCCATTCTTCCAGGTGGGGACCGGCGTACAGCGTAACTTCCAGGGGACCGGTCTGGGGCTGGCGATTTGTGAAAAGCTGGTCAATATGATGGACGGCGATATCGCAGTGGATACCGAGCCGGGTATGGGCAGCCAGTTTACGCTGCGCATTCCGCTGTACGGTGAGCAGGACGCTACGCCGTTGGCGATTGACGGGCTGGCGAAGATTCGTTGCTGGCTGGCGGTACGTAATGCGTCGCTCTCCGACTTTATTCATTCGCTGCTGAGCTGGCACGGTATTGACGTTCGCCTGTACGACGGTGAAGTTCCGGGGCCGGACGATCTGCTGATCGCCGATGACGAACTGTCGCAGCCGTGGGCGGGCAGGGCTGCGGTAGTTTTCTGCCGTCGTCATATTGGTATTCCGCAGGAATATGCGCCAGGCCAATGGGTGCACAGCATTGTCTCTCCGCATGAATTGATGACGCTGCTGGGACGCATCTATCGCGTGAAGGTGGAAACGGGTGATGCGGCGGAGCTGCAGTCTGCCCATGAAGCACCGGCAGACAGTAACGACGATATGATGATCCTCGTCGTCGACGATCACCCAATTAACCGCCGATTGCTGGCCGATCAGCTGGGATCGCTGGGCTATCAGTGTAAAACTGCCAACGACGGCGTTGATGCGCTGAACGTATTGAGCAAGAATCACATTGATATTGTGCTCAGCGACGTCAACATGCCGAATATGGACGGTTATCGCCTGACGCAGCGTATTCGACAGCTGGGACTGACGCTTCCGGTCGTTGGGGTGACGGCCAACGCACTGGCCGAAGAGAAGCAGCGCTGTCTGGAATCGGGGATGGATAGCTGCCTGTCGAAACCGGTGACGCTGGACGTGCTCAAACAGACGCTAACGGTCTATGCAGCACGCGTCCGTAAAGCACGGGAATAAAGTATTTTATGGGTAGCCCGGCCAGGCGAAGCGCCGCCGGGATTATCACAGATGGTACGACGGCAGCATCGCCATCGGGCCTATGTAAAGCAGGCCCGATGTGCAACGCTGTTTAGTCTTTGTCTGACGGCGAAAGCGTCACGGAGGAGAGGTAGTTCAGCAGCGCGATGTCGTTTTCCACGCCCAGCTTCATCATGGCCGATTTCTTCTGGCTACTGATGGTTTTGATGCTGCGGTTCAGCTTCTTCGCAATCTCCGTTACCAGGAAGCCTTCAGCAAAGAGACGCAGCACTTCGCTCTCTTTTGGTGACAGGCGCTTGTCGCCGTAACCACCCGCGCTGATTTTCTCCAGCAGGCGAGAGACGCTTTCCGGGGTAAACTTCTTGCCTTTTTGCAGCGCCGCCAGCGCTTTTGGCAGGTCAGTCGGCGCGCCTTGCTTCAGCACGATCCCTTCAATATCCAGATCCAGCACGGCGCTCAGAATCGCCGGGTTGTTGTTCATGGTCAGCACGATAATAGCCAGACCTGGGAAATGGCGTTTGATGTACTTGATAAGCGTAATACCATCACCGTACTTGTCTCCTGGCATGGAGAGGTCGGTAATCAGTACGTGTGCGTCAAGCTTCGGTAAGTTGTTAATTAGCGCAGTGGAGTCTTCAAATTCGCCAACAACATTAACCCATTCAATTTGCTCCAGAGACTTACGGATCCCGAACAGCACAATCGGATGGTCATCGGCAATAATTACGTTCATATTGTTCATGTAAAGGCTACCTTGCTACAGCAAGCTCTTGACGTAGGCGTCAATGTCGCTGATGTATTTTTCTATGCCTGACGCATCTTTTTCACGAATCAGATGCTCAAGCGATTCACATAACTGCTTGCCAGGTACCAGATTTAGCATGGCAAACACACCCTTAAGGCGGTGAGCTGTCTGTGCCAGTGCGGCAAAATCCTTCGCCGCGGACTCAGTATACAGCCTGCTAACATCTTCCGGTACCGTATCCACAAACAGAGCATAATAGCCACTGGCCTGAAGCTCGGCACTTTCATCTCCGCCCAGCGGCGATTCCGTCACTTCTTCCTGCGCCAGTTGCTCTTCAATAAGCTGGAGTACGGCATCCTGCATGGCGTTGCTCATGTTAAAGTTCACACGCAGCTGACTTGGGCCAATTTTGCGTATCCCAGCCTCATCATCGCTTAAAAGCAAGCCCGAAGCAGTAAGATTAGACGGATTATCTGTTAAAAAAAGGTCAAATTCTTGACTTGTTGCTCGTTCGTCAGGGCTGATACAGGTCGCGCCCCAGCTTTCAAGCTGGCGGGTGACAATGTTGCGGACCTCGTTTGAGGTGATATCCACCATCGCCACCACATCATCCAGCAGCTGCTCTTCGGGCTCCATGTCCTCTTCACGCACCGGCATTTTGACATGCAGCGTATAGCGTGTGCCCAATGACTCTCGTGCCTTAATATTAAGATGACCGCCGAGTTTACGCGCCAGCTGATCGCATAGCCAGAAGGTGAGGGCGTTGGCTTTGCCGTAGCGGTCTGACTGGGTATCGTTCAGGTATGGGAAGTGCAGATTATCGACTTCACCGTGCGACACGCCGTTGCCGGTATCAAGAATACGGAAGGTTAAACGTTCTTCCACCGACTCATCGGCGTTGACCTCAAGGGTAATTTTACCAATTTGCGTGGTGGTCACCGCATATTGGATCAGCAACAGCAGAATGCGGCGCAGCGCATCGCGGTCGCCGTGACGCTGCTCTTTTGCCGGAAGCGGGTTATTGATCAGCAGCTGAAGCCCTTTGCGCTTAATAGACGGCAACACTTCAGGCACCACTTCGTCGATCAGCTCCTGCAGGGAGAACTGTGTGGACGATCCTTTCCAGCTGTCGTTTTCCAGCATATTAGCGAGCTGAATTTCATCGACCAGCCGTACCAGCAGGTCGGCATGGTTCGCGAGCTTCTGTCCATCTGGCGTATCAATGGTGCTGGCCTCGGCGGCGAGCGCTTTGATCGGTTGCTTCAGCGTATCGCTGATGTTTTGCATAAACGCCGCGCGGCCCTGCTGGTTCTTCTCATACAGACGCTGGGCCTGCTTGAGCTTCTTATTCACCAGAATTTCCCGGTCCTGATCGCGAATAATGAAAATCTGGGTGCGCGGTGAAACCTGGCTGCGGAACTGACGAATTTCATACAGTTCATTATTAATGGTGGCCTGAATCACTCCCTGATGCTGATCCGCCATGCTGGTGATGTTTTGCAGGTTGAGGTGCGGTAGTAGATGGTCGGCAATTTTGTTGCTGATTATGGTTCGGTTCGACTCTTGATCGTGCACTAATAGCCCTAGCGGCAGTAATGAGACAATCTCTTCATTGATGGCGCGCAGCACGCGCAGCTCATTATTGGTCCCCGTCGAAGGAACGTTGCTGTTGCTGCCGCGAGTGGGCAGATTACGAAACGTCGAGTAGCCGAATAGCGCCAGCGCCAGCAGCCCAATATTCAGCAGCAGCGGTAGCATGATGTTCTGGAAAGTATCAAGCAGCAGCGTGCCAAACGGCACCTGCCACACCAGGCGCATGCCGGTGCCGTTCAGCGCTGAGGTTATCTCAATGCGTGAGCTATTAAAGTTGATGGAGACGCTGTCGCTCGGGTCTTTTTCCTGAGCGCGCTGGGCATTCTGCGCCGGATCGGGTTCCAGGCGGAAACTGTCCAGCGACATGGTTGGCGGTACCAGGTCGTTAATCGGTAAATCAAAGGCGACGACGGTTGCCAGATGCCCCGGCTGGTTGAAGGTGGTACGCAGGGTAAAGTAGCGGCCGTTCTGCCAGGCGAGACGGCGCAGCGACGAGAAGGTTTCGCGCTCATCCAGAGTGTTAGCCTGCTGTAGCATTTCAGCCCGGCGGGAATCAACAATGCTGCCTACGGTCGACTCTTTAAAGCCGGATGAGAGATCTTTTAACGGCAGGGTAGAGATAAGAATCAGGCTGTTATCCTGGCCGTTGAGATAGTACATCGACCAGGGAACATTTTCCGCGCCCCACAGGGTATCGAGATAGGTCGACATGCGCTGGGTGATATCGAGCGTGGCGCTGTCATGCGAACCGAAGATCAACGCTTCGGTTTTACGGCGTGGCTTCTCAAGGTAATACACATCCTGCTTTAAGCGGGTTTCCTGCAGACCATCGGCAGGCGGCGCATTGGTATTCGCGGCGGCGATGTTGTCGTAGATCTGCCAGGTGGTGTAGCGCCAGGTATCGATGCGCTTATGGACGGCGTGCGTCATATCGACAATCTGATAGCTCTTATCTTTAAGCCAGGCGTTGACGGCGCTTTGAATCATCACGCCCATCGTCACCAGCAATACGATGATCATAAGAAGGAAGAAACGCGTGATGCTCCCCGGAAGCAGAGAGAATTTCGTCGGGTTCATCTTGTCGGACTGACTCATTGGCGTGTGTAACCCATCATAACGGCATCTGAATGAGGAGAAGCTCAAGCCTGAATCGGCATTGAGGCGCGAAGATCCTGTTTTTGCACTGCTGGCAGTATATACAAAAAAGTCGGCAAGATGCATCTACGGGGCAAATTACACTGCGCGGAGCTGGCGGCAATGCTATGCGGAGGAGGGCGTTAGATATTGGCGGTGAGCAGAAATAGTTTGTTGCGGATTAATTGTACAATGTAACATTTATTGTACAGTTATTTACGAATAACGACTTAAAAATAGCACTAAATAACAAGACATTATTAATCGAGTGCCTGGTAGACATAAAAAATGGTATGAGATTTGATTAGTTAATAGTCGTTACAATTTACGTGCGGTAGCACAGTTTGATTCAGTTTACGTAAAGAAAGGTAAAAAAAACCGGATGCGAAGCATCCGGTTGAAATAGGGGTAAACAGACATTCAGAATTGAATGACGGTAATAAATAAAGTTAATGATGATAGCGAGGACTATTTTAGTTGTAGGTGAAGGTTTTGTTTTACCATTCAGTGCTATACCTTTCGTGTTTTTTAACTCATTGATTTAGTGAATTTATTTGCTTTGGTTTTGATTATTAGTGCTATTTTTCCTGTCTTTTTGTGCTTATAAAAGTTCCCTTAAATTTACATTTTGAAACATCTATAGAGATAAATGAAACATTTGAGCGATTTTCGTATCATATTCTTATTGGATTATTCTAATTTTTACAGCACAATGGATCTGCCGACTGATTAATGAGGGTTAATCAGTAAGCAGTGGCATATATAAAGGCATATATATAACAACAGAGGGTTAATAACATGAAAGTTAAAGTACTGTCCCTCCTGGTACCAGCACTGCTGGTAGCAGGCGCAGCAAATGCGGCTGAAATTTATAACAAAGATGGCAACAAATTAGATCTGTACGGTAAAGTCGATGGTCTGCACTATTTCTCCAGCGACGACAGTAAAGATGGTGACCAGTCCTACGTTCGTCTGGGCTTCAAAGGTGAAACTCAGATCAACGACCAGCTGACCGGTTACGGCCAGTGGGAATACAACATCCAGGCTAACAACACCGAAGGCGCTTCTGACCAGGCATGGACCCGTGTAGGTTTCGCCGGTATCCGCATTGCTGACGTAGGTTCTTTCGACTACGGTCGTAACTACGGCGTAGTTTACGATGTGACTTCCTGGACCGACGTCCTGCCAGAATTCGGCGGCGACACCTACGGTGCAGACAACTTCCTGCAGCAGCGTGCTAACGGCGTTGCGACCTACCGTAACACTGACTTCTTCGGTCTGGTTGATGGCCTGAACTTTGCTCTGCAGTATCAGGGTAAGAACGGCAGCGCTTCTGGCGAAGGTTCCACCAACAACGGTCGTGACGATCTGGAACAGAACGGTGACGGCTTCGGTGGCTCCCTGACTTACGATATCGGCGAAGGCTTCAGCGTAGGTACCGCAATTTCCAGCTCTAAACGTACTACCGATCAGAACAACATGGCTTATGGCCAAGGCGATAAAGCGACCACCTACTCCGGTGGCGTGAAATACGATGCGAACAACATCTATCTGGCCGCTCAGTACACCCAGACTTACAACGCGACCCGCTTCAGCGGTAAACAAAGCGCTGCTAATCCTGATCCTATCAGCGGCTTCGCTGAAAAAGCACAGAACTTCGAAGTGGTTGCACAGTACCAGTTCGACTTCGGCCTGCGTCCATCCATCGCTTACCTGCAGTCTAAAGGTAAGGACATTAACAACGGCGTAGACAACTTCGGCGATCAGGATCTGCTGAAATACGTTGATGTAGGCGCGACTTACTACTTCAACAAAAACATGTCCACCTACGTTGATTACAAAATCAACCTGCTGGATGACAACGACTTCACTCGTCGTGCCGGTATCTCTACCGACAACATCGTAGCGCTGGGTATGGTTTACCAGTTCTAATTCGGTTTCGACCGAGACAAAAGGGGCCCTTGGGCCCCTTTTTTAATGTCTGATTTCAGCTAATTAGTGTACTCTTGCGCCGATTGCAGGAGGGTAATAACCGATGGAAATGACTTTTTTACGTACGATGCTGCTTGGCGTCGTTATTTTATTGGCTGGCTGTGACAACACCAGCGCGCCGGCAACCCCAAAGGCGCAGGTGACCGTACTTGATGGTAAAACCATGGGCACGTTCTGGCGGGTGAGCGTGGTTGGCCTCGATCAAAACAGGGCGGAGAATCTTCGTCAGAAGGTGCAGACGTTGCTCGATGGCGACGATCAGCTATTGTCGACCTGGAAAAACGACTCGGCGCTGATGCGTTTTAACCAGTCGCAAAGCACCACCCCATGGCCGGTAAGTGAAGGGATGGCGGATATCGTCACCGAATCGCTGCGCATCGGGCAGAAAACGCAGGGTGCGATGGACATCACCGTGGGGCCGCTGGTCAATCTCTGGGGCTTTGGCCCGGATAAACAACCGGTGAAAACGCCGACTCAGGCGCAGATAGATGCCGCGAAAGCGCGCACCGGGCTGAAAAATCTGACGGTGATTAACCGTGCGGGCCAGCAGTATCTGCAAAAGGCGATCCCCGATCTGTACGTTGACCTCTCGACCGTTGGCGAAGGTTACGCTGCCGATCATCTGGCGCGGCTGATGATAGAAGAGGGGATCTCCCGCTATCTGGTCTCGGTGGGTGGTGCGCTGGTGAGCCGTGGGATGAATGCCGATGGCCAGCCGTGGCGCGTGGCGATTCAAAAGCCAACCGACCGGGAAAACGCGGTGCAGGCGATCGTCGACATTAACGGCCACGGGATCAGCACCTCCGGTAGTTATCGCAACTACTATGAGCTGGATGGTCAGCGGATCTCACACGTTATCGATCCGCAAACCGGGCGGCCGATTACCCATAAGCTGGTGTCGGTCACCGTGATTGCGCCAACCGCGCTGGAAGCCGACGGCTGGGATACTGGTCTGATGGTGCTCGGCACGGAAAAAGCCCAGCAGGTGGTGCGTGAGCAGGGGCTGGCGGTCTATATGATCATGAAAGAGGGTGACGGCTTCACCACCTGGATGTCGCCGCAGTTCCGTGCGTTCCTGGTCAGCGGGAAAAATTAAAAAGCAAGATTGCGGGTTTTTTAATTCCTCCTTTTGGTCACAGTGATGGTTACACTAAAAGGAGGAGCCCGTTATGACATCTCATACCCTATATACCGATGATGACCGCTGGCAGGCGGTGATAAATCGCGACGCCCGCGCCGATGGTCAGTTTGTTTTTGCCGTACAGACCACCGGTATTTTCTGTCGCCCGTCCTGCCGTGCCCGTCATGCGCTGCGCCAGAACGTCCGGTTCTATCCCAATGCACAGGCTGCGCTGGAGGCCGGATTTCGTCCCTGCAAGCGCTGTCAGCCAGATAGCCTCTCTCCCGAACAGCAGAAAATCGACAAAGTTGCCGAGGCCTGTCGGTTGCTGGAGCAGGACAGCCCGGTGACGCTTGAGGCGCTGGCCGAGGCGGTTGCCGTCAGCCCTTACCATTTCCATCGTCTGTTTAAATCCGTCACTGGCGTCACGCCAAAGGCCTGGCAGCAGGCGTGGTGGGCGCGTCGGCTGCGTGATTCACTCAGCGGCGGCGAACCAGTGACCCAGGCGGTGCTGGCGGCGGGATTCCCCTCAAGCAGCAGCTACTATCGTCAGGCAGACAATGTGCTGGGGATGACGGCGCGCGCTTACCGTCAGGGCGGCAAAACCGCTGATATTCATTATGCGACCGACCGCTGCGAGCTGGGCCGCTGCCTGGTGGCGCTGAGCGACCGTGGCATTTGCGCGGTGTTGCTGGGAGATGATGACGCTACGCTGCTGACGGAGTTGCAGCAGAGCTTCCCGTCTGCCCACTTGACGGCAGCGGATGCATCGTCTCAAGCGCAGATTCAAGCCGTTATCGCCAGTCTGAATCAGCGTTCAACACCGCTAACGCTGCCGCTGGATATCCGCGGCACGGCTTTCCAGCAGCAGGTCTGGCAGGCGCTGCGCGCCATTCCAACCGGTGAAACCCGCAGCTATCAGCAGATAGCCGACGGCATCGGCAACCCGAAAGCCGTGCGGGCGGTGGCCGGGGCCTGTGCGGCAAACCGGCTGGCGATTTTGATACCGTGCCACCGAGTGGTGCGCGGCGACGGCAGTTTGTCCGGCTATCGCTGGGGCGTGACGCGTAAAGCGGCGCTGCTGGCGCGCGAAAAAGAGCAGGAGCGGTGATGCTGGATCTGTTTGCTGATGAAGCGCCGTGGTCAGAGCCGCTGGCACCGGGGGCCGTCGTTCTGCGCCGACTGGCGCGTGAACAGAGCGATGCGTTGCTCGCCGCTATTGCGCAGGTTGCCGCCGTCTCGCCGTTTCGTCATATGGTGACGCCGGGCGGGTATACCATGTCGGTGGCGATGACCAACTGCGGGCCGTTTGGCTGGAGTACGGACAGCCGCGGCTACTGCTACGCCGCCATCGACCCGCTGACCGGGCGGCCGTGGCCAGCTATTCCGGATGTTTTTCTCCGCCTGGCGAAGATGGCGGCGGGCCAGGCCGGATACCCGGAATTCAGCCCCGATGCCTGTCTTATCAATCGCTACCAGCCGGGTGCAAAGCTGTCGCTGCATCAGGACAAAGATGAAGCACGGCTGGATGCGCCGATCGTTTCCGTTTCGCTGGGATTACCGGCTACCTTCCAGTTCGGCGGGTTAAAACGCAACGATCCGCTGCAGCGCGTCTGGCTGGAGCATGGCGATGTCGTGGTGTGGGGCGGCGCGTCCCGGCTGTTCTACCACGCCATTTTGCCTCTCAAGGCAGGTAGCCACCCGCAGGTGGGCGCCTGGCGCTATAACCTGACGTTTCGCCGCGCTGCGCAATGACGAATAAAAATAAGAATTATTCTTGATGTCGTTGCTCAGCAGTTTACACTGCTGGCTGTTTTTCTTGCTCTGGTTGCTGTTATGGAACTTCTTTTACTCGTCTGGCGTCAGTACCGCTGGCCCTTCATTGGCGTTATCGCCCTGAGCCTGCTGAGCGCGGCGCTCGGTATTGGACTTATCGCCTTTATTAACGTGCGTCTGATTGAAATGGTCGACACCAACCTTACGGTGCTGCCGGAGTTTCTCGGGCTGCTGCTGCTGTTGATGGCCGTGACGCTGGGCTCTCAGCTGGCGCTGACGACGCTGGGGCATCATTTTGTTTATCGCCTGCGTCGCGAATTTATCAAACGTATTCTCGACACTCAGGTGGAACGCGTGGAGAAGCTCGGCAGCGCCTCGCTGCTCGCGGGGCTGACCAGCGATATTCGCGCCATCACCATTGCCTTCGTGCGCCTGCCTGAACTGGTGCAGGGGATAATCCTGACCGTGGGCTCTGCCGCCTATCTGGCGATGCTGTCGACTAAAATGCTGCTGATTACCGCACTGTGGATGGCGCTGACCATCTGGGGCGGTTTTATGCTGGTGGCGCGCGTCTACAGGCATATGGCGACGCTGCGCGAGACCGAAGATAGCCTTTATAACGACTACCAGACGGTGCTGGAAGGGCGCAAAGAGCTCACCCTGAACCGCGAGCGCGCGCAGTACGTGTTTGAACAGCAGTTCACGCCGGACGCAAAGGCTTATCGCCACCATATTATCCGCGCCGATACCTTCCACCTGAGCGCCGTGAACTGGTCGAATATCATGATGCTGGGCGCGATTGGCCTGGTGTTCTGGATGGCAAATGGCCTGGGCTGGGCCGACACTAACGTGGCGGCAACCTACTCTCTGACGCTGCTGTTCCTGCGTACGCCGCTGCTGTCGGCGGTAGGGGCATTGCCTACGCTTCTGAGTGCCCAGGTCGCGTTTAACAAGTTGAATAAATTCTCACTGGCACCGTTCCGCGAGCCGTTCCCGCAGCCAACGGCGCACCCGAACTGGCAGACGCTGGAACTGCGTGATGTCACCTTCCATTATGAAGACAACACCTTCGCGGTCGGCCCATTAAACCTGACGCTGAAGCGCGGCGAAATGGTCTTCCTGATTGGCGGTAACGGCAGCGGCAAATCGACGCTGGCGATGCTGCTGACCGGGCTGTATCAGCCGATCTCCGGGCAGATCCTGCTTGACGGCCAGCCGCTGGCGGCGGATAAACCTGAAGACTATCGCAAGCTCTTCTCCGCGGTGTTTACCGATGTCTGGCTGTTCGAGCACCTGCTGGGGCCGGAAGGCAAGCAGGCGAAGCCGGAGCTGGTAGAGAAGTGGCTGGCGCAGCTGCAAATGAGCCATAAGGTGAAGCTTGAGGATGGACGAATTCTTGACCTGAAGCTGTCAAAAGGGCAGAAAAAACGCGTGGCGCTGCTGCTGGCGCTGGCAGAAGAACGCGACATCATTATGCTTGATGAGTGGGCGGCCGATCAGGACCCGCACTTCCGCCGCGAGTTTTATCAGGTACTGCTGCCGCTGATGCAGCAAATGGGCAAAACGATTTTCGCCATCAGCCACGATGACCACTACTTTACCCATGCAGATCGCCTGCTGGAGATGCGTAACGGTCAGTTGAGCGAGCTGGTGGGGGAGGAGCGCGAGCGCGCTTCCCGCGATGCCGTTGCGCGTACCGCCTGATTTTTTAGCCGCTTTGCTGAATTTTTCAACGCCTAAGCGGCTTGTTTAACTTTTTTATATTCCCCCGCGCTATGCTTAATGCGCTCAATCATCCGATTGGGCGCACTTTCAGGAATAAGGATTATTCATGTCTCTGTTGAAGAAGAACAGTGCCCGCCTGCGCGACGAAGAGCGCCAGCGGCTCATCTGGCTGCTGACCACCGATAAAGCGGTGACTTCAGCGCTGCTGGGCAAGCTGACGCTGGCCGAGCAGTATGATGAGGGCACGCTGGTTGATGATCTTGCGGAAGTGGGGGCGCTGGTGGCGCACCTGCCGCCGCCGGATCTCGCCGATACCCTGGAAGCGCTGCCGTCAGAAGAGCGTCACGCGCTGTGGAACATGGTTGAAGATGACCGGCGCGGGAAAGTGTTGCTGGAAGCATCGGAGAACGTCTGGGACGACCTCATTGAAGATATGAGCGACCGGGCGTTGCTCGATGCACTGCAAACGCTGGATATCGACGAACAGATCTACCTGGTGCAGCACCTGCCGCGTGACCTGACCGGGCGCCTGCTGGCCTCTATGGATCCCGCTGAACGCGCGCGCGTTCGCCAGGTCATGAACTATGCCCACGAGCAGGTGGGCTCGATCATGGAGTTCGAGGTGATCACCATTCGCCCGGACGTCACGCTAGCCTCGGTGCAACGCTTTTTGCGTCGGTTGGGCAAAATGCCGGAGAACACCGACAAACTGTTCGTGGTAAAGCGCGATCAAACCCTGATTGGCGAACTGGAGCTTAAAACGATCCTGCTGAATGCGGCCGAACGTTACGTGCATGAAGTGATGGAGGCCGATCCGGTCGCGTTTCACCCGGAGGAGCGATCGGAAAGCGTCGCCCGTACCTTCGAGCGTGACAACCTCATCAGCGCCGCAGTCATTGACTCGGAAGGCAAGCTGATGGGGCGTTTGACCATCGATGAGATCGTTGACGTGGTCTACGAAGAGACCGACAGCGATCTGCGCCGCATGGGCGGCCTGAGCAGCGAAGAAGATGTGTTTGCGCCAGTGATGAAAGCGGTGAAAACCCGCTGGGCGTGGCTCGCCATT
Source organism: Kluyvera sp. EC_51 (assembly GCF_019584505.1). Taxonomy (NCBI): domain Bacteria; kingdom Pseudomonadati; phylum Pseudomonadota; class Gammaproteobacteria; order Enterobacterales; family Enterobacteriaceae; genus Kluyvera; species Kluyvera sp. EC_51. The sequence continues at coordinate 89,316 of NZ_VDAG01000092.1, forward strand.
AACCTCTGTACCGCTTTTATTGCCTCGCGCGTGATCGACGGTTTCGAACATACCATCTCTCAATTGGTGGCGCTGGCTTCACTGATGCCAATTGTGGCGGGGATAGGTGGCAATACCGGCAACCAGACCATCACGATGATCGTGCGCGCGCTGGCGTTACAGCATATCCAGCCGGGCAACTTCTCGTTTTTGATTCTGCGCGAAATGGGCGTAGCGCTGATTAACGGCATCGTCTGGGGCGGCATTATGGGCACCGTCACCTGGCTATTGTACGGCGATCCACATCTGGGTGCCGTGATGACCCTGGCGATGATCCTCAACCTGCTGGTGGCTTCGGTGATGGGGGTATTGATCCCGATGATCATGGCTAAACTGGGGCGCGACCCGGCGGTCGGCTCCAGCGTGATGATCACCGCGATCACTGATACCGGCGGCTTCTTTATTTTTCTGGGGCTGGCGACCGTGTTTCTGCTTTAAGCTTTGCGCGGTGCTTCAGGCGGGCAGGGACGACAACCATCATCATGATGCCCGCCAGCACGCCAATTGCCAGATTCCCCGTGCTGACCGTCGCGCCGACGGTGACCAACATCACCAGCGTTTCCGGCCACGGCGTGCGCTTCAGCGTGCCGGGCTGCAGGCTGTGCCAGTTAAAGGTTTTGAAGGCGACAATCACCATAATGCCCGCCAGTACCGACATCGGGATTTTTGCCATCACTTCGCTTAAGGCGGTGACCAGCAGCAGCAGTACCAGCGCTGCCGCGATGGTTGATATCCGGGTGCGGCCTTTGCCCATCTCCACGTTCACGATGGTCTGACCGATCATGGCGCAGCCGGCGATGCCGCCGTAGCAGCCAGCCAGAATATTGGCGATGCCGAGACCCGCGCTCTCACGCGTTTTGTTCGATGGCGTGACAGTGAGGTCATCGACCAGCTTCGCGGTCAGCAGCGACTCCATCAGGCCAACAAAAGCAATACTCAGCGCGCACGGCCAGATAATCTGCAACGTTTCAAGATTCATCGGCACCAGCCACTGGGTGAGGCCCGGCAGCCCGCCACTCATCGAACCTTCATCGCCGACGGTTGGCAAAATCTGCCCGCTGGTGGCGGTATAGAGGGTGAGTAGAACGACGGCGATAAGCGGCGATGGAATGCTTTTCATCACGCGCGGAAGCCACAACACGATGAGTATTGTGGCGGCAAACAGCGCGACAATCAGCGGGCTACGGCTCCAGAAATGGGGTACCTGAGCAAAGAAAATCAGAATACCCAGCGCATTCACAAACCCAGTCATCACCGACTGTGGAATAAAGCGCATCAGCTTTGCCATCCCGCAGGCGGCAAACAGAATTTGGATGATACCGGCCATCACTACGGCTGGCAGGATGTAGGTAACGCCGTGCTGGTGTACCATCGGGCCGATGACCAGCGCCACCGAACCGGCAGCGGCGGTGACCATCGCCGGGCGGCCGCCGAGAAACGACATCGACAGGCACAGCACCACGGAGGCAATCAGGCTGACCTTCGGGTCAACGCCCGCAATCACGGAAAACGAAATAACCTCGGGGATCAGCGCCAGCGCGGTAATCACGCCCGCCAGAACTTCACGCGTCAACATGGAAGGTGACGTCAGGACGGCAAGCAGAGAACCAGAAAGAGGGGAGGGAGAAGCATTCGACATAGGGTATTCACAGGTTATCGATGGCGGGTTTTCTATAATCCCCAGCGTCCGTGCGTACCATCACAAAGGGGAGAATAATACCGCTTCCCGTCACACTCTACCAGTACCAAATCTCATTTTCTGTACACATTTATTAAACATTTTAATAACAGATCTCAAAACTCAACTTAAATTTTAAACAATATTTAAATTTACCGTGGCTGGTGGTAACGTAACCGTACGGATGTTTTTACCTGCATGTAACAAATCGCAAGTCAAGTAAGGCCCCCTACGATGAAAAAAAAGATAGCTGTACCCAACGCACAGAAATCGGGTACCGAGAAGGTTTCTGTGGCGACTAAGGCGAAGACTCGTGTGGTGCACGAGACAGATGTATTGCTGATCGGTGGCGGCATTATGAGCGCTACGCTGGGTACATGGCTGCAGGAGCTGGAGCCAGACTGGTCGATTACCATGGTTGAGCAGATGGAAAGCGTGGCCGAAGAGAGCTCCAACGGCTGGAACAACGCCGGCACCGGGCACTCGGCCCTGATGGAACTCAACTATACCCCGCAGAAAGCCGATGGCTCCGTCAGCATCGACAAAGCTATTGATATCAACGAAGCCTTCCAGATTTCCCGTCAATTCTGGGCCCACCAGGTGACGCGCGGCGTGCTGACGCAGCCGAAGAGCTTTATTAACACCGTGCCACACATGAGCTTTGTGTGGGGCGATGACAACGTCAATTTCCTGCGTGCGCGCTATCGTGCACTGCAAAAGAGCCCGCTGTTCAACGGCATGCGCTACTCCGAAGATCACGAGCAGATTAAAGACTGGGCGCCTCTGGTGATGGAAGGGCGCGATCCGCAGCAGAAGATTGCCGCGACGCGAACTGAAGCAGGCACCGACGTGAACTACGGCGAGATTACCCGCCAGCTCATTCAGGGCCTCAAAAAGCGCGAACGCTTTACGCTGCAGCTCAACACCGTGGTGCGCCGTTTCCGTCGTAATCCAGACAACAGCTGGAATGTGACGGTTTCTGATGCCAACGGCAGCCATGAAAAACGCACCATCAAAGCGAAGTTTATTTTCATCGGCGCGGGTGGTGCGGCGCTGAAGCTGCTACAGCAAACCAAAATTCCTCAGGCGAAAGAGTACGCAGGCTTCCCGGTTGGCGGTCAGTTCCTGGTGTGCGAAAACCCGGAAGTGGTTAACCATCATCTGGCGAAGGTCTACGGTCAGGCTTCCGTGGGCGCGCCGCCGATGTCTGTGCCGCACATCGACACCCGTATCATCGACGGCAAACGCGTGGTGCTTTTTGGGCCGTTCGCCACCTTCTCTACGCGCTTCCTGAAAAATGGTTCGCTGTGGGATCTGCTGGCCTCGACCAATAAATCCAACATCCTGCCGATGCTGAACGTTGGGCTGGATAACTTCGATCTGGTGAAATACCTGGTAAGCCAGGTGCTACAGAAAGATAAAGACCGCCATGCGGCTCTGCGCGCTTACTATCCGATGGCGAAAAAGCAGGACTGGCGTTTGTGGCAGGCCGGTCAGCGCGTACAGATCATCAAACGTGATGCGCGTATCGGTGGCGTACTGCGTCTGGGCACTGAAGTGGTCAGCGATGATGAAGGCACCGTTGCCGCGCTACTGGGGGCATCTCCGGGGGCATCAACCGCCGCGCCTATCATGCTGGAGCTGATGGAAAAGGTCTTTAAGGATAAAATGCAGACGGCGGAATGGCAGGAAAAAATTCGCGCCGTAGTACCGACCTATGGTTCTACGCTGACGGAAAACCCGCACCTGATTGAAAAAACGTTGGCCTATACCAGCGAAGTGCTGGGACTACGTCATGAAGCAACCCGTGAAGCGGATCCGACGCCAGCGGTGCAGGTATCGTCCAAACCGGTTGTAGCAAAAGAGATGGCGGATATCGCACTCTAAGAAAGAAAAAATCCCGGCCAGACCGGGATTTTATTATTTGGTAGCCCGGGCGAGCGCAAGCGACCCCGGGTTTTTTATTAACGCGCGACGGCGTTATGTACCGTTTCCTGGGCTTCCCAGATACGGTATTTCACTTCTACGTTCTCAGGCGCGTAGATAACAATTGGCAACTTGCTGTTGTAGCGCAGCATGCCATCGTCGCCCAGTGATGCGGTGACGAATTTTTTCGTTTTCTTCTGGTCAGGGCAGGCCATCATGGTCGACACTGGTCCGGAGATTTTCTCCACCACGTAGTAGTCGTAGCCCCAGCCTTCCAGCGTTTTACTTTCCAGCTCGCCGCCAAGGCGCTGATGGTTACAGTCGACGTCCAGCGTTTTACCAATCAATAATTCCACCTTGTAGGCAGACTCATCTTTCTGTTCCGGCAACTGAATCACCTGACGCGTCATACCTTTTTCCGCTTTAGGGAAAGGCGCAACCTTTTCCAGCGGCTGTTCTGCAGCCCAGGCGGAGCTGGTAGCGCAGGCGATGGCCAGTAACGAAGCGGCAAGTTTATGTGTGTTTTTCACTGTTCATCCTTTTTATCAGTTTGCAACGAGAGGAGAATATCATTCCTGACATCAATGGTAATCGTATTTTACTGAATTTTGCATTAGGACTAGTTCTAAATATTGTGTTTATGAATGAATATAGCGATTAAGACTGTTTTATTCGCATGATAGCGTACGGATATCCTGAATAACGATGAAAATGACCAGATTTCTTATTATAGCTGCGCTTCTCGGCGTTATCCCTGCCGCACAGGCCACAATCCAGGTTGGATTCTCACCTGAAGGCTCCGCCCGTGAGTTGGTGCTGAGCACTATCGATGGCGCACAGCGCTCCATTGATATGATGGCCTACTCGTTTCAGGCCAAAGATATTGTCGACGCGCTGATTCGTGCCCAAAAACGCGGTGTGAAGGTACGGGCGGTGATTGATAAGCGACGAAATCAGGGGGAGGTCAGCCAGAAGGCCATTGCCCGGGCGGTAGAAAACGGCATTGATGTTCGCATTGACGGCCACTACCACATTCAGCATGACAAAGTGATGATCGTGGACGGCAATACGCTGGAGACCGGGTCGTTTAACTTCGCTAAATCGGCAGAGACGGAAAACTCAGAGAATGTGTTGGTGATCCGAGATGAGCCGGAGGTGATTCGCCAGTATCAGGCGCATTTTGACAGCCGCTGGGAGATTGCCGGCAAATGAATTAACCACCAGTACACGTTGTACTGGTGGTTATCGGTTACCGTTGTGATACTGCCTATAGGGAATGCCGATGATTTATTCTTTTTAATAAATTCCGAACGGTTAAATTGCCAGATTTATAGTATTGGCAATGTGTTTTTTTCGTGATGATTATGAAGGTATAGGCGTGTAGCAGAGTTGTTCGAGTTCACCATTAAAAAAGTTAAATAAATGGACTCGCTGTATGTATGATTCAGTGAATCTGATGATCTATTTTTGGTTTCTTATTGCCTATTATTTTATTGTGATGGTGTGTTTTGTTAAATTATTTTTTATTTCATTGAAAAACATGAAGATTATTTATCATTAATATTTACCAAACAATATTTGTTTATATTTTTAATTTTAATTTAAAGACCATCAATAATTTAATGTAAATGAGATTTTATTCTGTTTTTAAGCCACTAAATATGATTATTTTTCATTCCACCTATTGAAAGTTTATATATATGGGAATAGATTTCTTTCCCTTGTTATTCCTTCGTTTTATTCATTCGTTTTTATACAAATATTCAACATATTAGATTGATGGTGGTAGTGTTTCAAATGAAAGTTTCAATTGTAACCGCAGTTATTTTATCAGCTTTTTCTTCATTTGCCGCTAATGCGACTTCAGTTGCACAAGCTGAACATAATTATGATGTTGCGCAGCGTAACTACAGCGCTTTTGAACGTGCAAACGGTGGTACCGCGATGGAAGGCAGTACTGCAAAAGCAATCATGAACCGAACTGGAGAAGTTCGCGCCCAAGCTTATGCCGATGCACGCGTAGCGGCAGAAGCGGAGAAGGCGGAGCAGTCTCGCTATGGTGTTAAGGGAGATCGGAATCTGACCTCTCAAGTGAACAAGGATTCAAATCCAGCGCAAATCACTAAAACGTCACAGCGTCCAGCAGGATACGTTGTCACGGTTCACCCCCCGTTTGCTGGTGAAACCTGGGGCAACCATAGCGACAATAGTGCTGGGAGCGAAAACCACGGCGGCCGTGGTAATGGCGGAAATAACGCGGCTAACTCTAATAGTGCGCATGGCTTAGGTGGTGGTTCGAACATTGGTGGCGGTCGTAGCGGCGGTGGTTTCCACTATTGATAAGAAACAGGGGCTCAGGTCAGGGCAAAAAATTAGCGCAAAACAACTCATGACCGAGACAGGGAATGATTCGTCTTGCGCTAATGCTCTTGAAAAACAATAAATTAAACTCGAATCTTGGGGGCAGAATGCTTTCAGGGGGTAAGTTTGGGGGCATCAAAAACACCGTATATGTCCCTATATGTCCATACCTTACTTTTCCTAACCTACTGATTATCCTCTAAGTGCTTGATTCACTGAAACCCTCAAAACCGATTAAATAAATAGGCACTATTCTACGATCTGACATGTCATACCAATCACTTCGACTTTCTTGGTCGGGTTAGTATAGGTGAGAGCGATAAATTCGTTAGGCTTTGTTATTGTCAGTGCGAAAAAGTCAGCATTAGCTGATGTTGGGGTAGGCCTGACATATTGAACAGACAAAAAACCAGGTGCTTCATCCGTAGCAGGCTCATTTTGGCTGGATTGTAATTTGTACCCCTCATCACCCCCAATCTGTGCAACCAATCCGGCAGTCTTGACAACAAGTCCAGTGTCACCACACAGATAAGTAGTATGCGTCATTGATTTAATCGTAGGCTCAGCAGTTGCGACGGATGATATTAATATCGACAAAGCTATAATTTTTTTCATTTGATTGACCCTTACGCTCTAAGTTTCCTGCTGAAGCTTTCTTGTTGTATTAGCTCAAACATTGAAATACCAAAAGTAGTTGCTAACTGCCTATGTGAATGCACAATTTTCACTGTTTAAAAGTAATATATTTGCTTTGCAAATTTGCATGCCAGCACCTTCCAGGAATGATGCCTTTTGCATCAGGAAAGCCATCAAAAATCCTTTTATCATAAACGTGTACATTATCAACGATGCCATAACGGGAGGGTTTGACGATTGCCCAGTGATGTGACGAGTCGCTTTTGGCTGCTAAAACGGTGTCAAAAAGTTGGGGGTTATTCCCCAGTAATTCCCCAATGCTTCCCCGTCCAGAAAAAAGGCATAAAAAAAACCAGCCATAACAGGCTGGTTTATATAATCTTTTTGGTCGGCACGAGAGGATTTGAACCTCCGACCCCCGACACCCCATGACGGTGCGCTACCAGGCTGCGCTACGTGCCGACGCATGGAGAAAATACTACCGCTTTTATCCCTGATTGCAAGTCAGGGTTCACCAATTGATTTAAAATTAATCAATCAGTTAGCGATAAAGCGTTTTTCATCCGTCAGCACCTGCAGCAGCAAACTGAGTTGGGCTTTTTGATCCCGTTCCTTCTCACCCGCCGCGTTCCAGGTCTTATAGTGACCATTATGGCTGAGCACGACGGTAATTGATGGCGTGGTGATCGCCAGGGTATCGTTATCTGCCGACGTCACCCAATTATGGCGGCGCGCGGCGCTGAACAGATCCTGCCCCTGCGAGTATTCGTTTGCCGGCGTGCTGACGTGCAGCAGGCGTTGCATCAGGGTGGTCATAATATCTTTATGATCGGTCAACAGGTCGATGCGCTGAGCAGGGGTGCCCGGCCAGTGGATGACCAGCGGCACCTGAAGCTGGGCGCGTGACCAGTTAAAGGTGCTGTTCTCGTCGCTGAGCGGCACGCCGTGACCGGCGGTAATAATCACCACGGTGTCATCAAGCTTGCCGGAGTCGCGCAGTGCGTCCAGTACCTTAGCAATTTGTGCATCCACATCCGCTGCCGCACGAGCATATTGACGGTCGTTGGCCTGAGCGTTGTTGATGGTGGTTCCGTTAAACGACACCCACGAGAACCAGCGGTTTTCGTCCTGGGCGTTGTTTTTAAGCCAGTTAGTCCACTGGCTTGCCGTCTGGGCATCGTTCTGCGATTTGCCCGGCGGCAGTGAGAAATCAGACAGCAGCGCCTGGCGATAAATCGGGCTGGTGAAGCCGTCAGAAGAGAACAGACCCAGCTGATAGCCCTGTTGATTAAGGGCGCTAATCAGCGCTGCCGGAATACGTGCCGACAGGACGCCGTCCATATAGGACGGTGAAATACCGTAGAACAGGCCAAAGATGCCGTTATCGGCGTTGTTGCCCGCGCTCATATGCTGGGTAAAGTTGACGTTGCTGTCCGCAAAACGGGCCAGCGATGGCATTTGCTGTTCGAAGCGCGAATAGTTCAGGCCATCGACGGTAATCAGCAGGACGTTCTTGCCGACACCCATATCGCGATAGCGCAGATCGCTGAGCGGATACTGCACGGTTACCGCTTCCGGATCGCCTTGTTCCACCAGACGGCGCTGGTAATCCTGCGCGTCAAGCAGCCCGTGCTTCTCAAGGAAGCGGCGCGCGGTCATTGGATATGACAGCGGCAGGTTGGCGCGCTGCATGGTGACCGGACGATAGAAGTTAGCATCGGCCCAGATGTACATCACGTGCGAGGCGATAAACGACGCGAAGAAGAACCAGGCGACCGGGCGGGCGTAGTGACGGCGACGCGTCAGGCTGCGCAGCTTCTGCCAGCTCCAGGTGGCAAACAGCATCTCGACCAGCAGAATCACCGGCACACTGATAAACATCAGCTGCCAGTCTCGGGCGGTCTCGTTTTGATCGGGGTTGATAACCAACTCCCACACCACCGGGTTAAGGTGCAGGTGGAAGCGGGTAAAGACCTCGCTGTCGATAAGCAGCAGCGTCATGCCCGCCGTCGCCAGAATGGCGGACAGGAAGCGCATCAGGCGCTGAGACATGACGATAAAGGTCAGCGGGAACAGAATCAGCAGATAGGCGGAAAACACCAGAAAACTGAAATGCCCGACAAGGCTGATGTAGGAGAAAATGCGTCCAGTCAGCGTCGTCGGCCAGTCGGCGACAAAAAGATAGCGGCTACCGAGCACCATGGCCAACAGCATGTTGAACAGGGCGAACCAGTGCCCCCAGCTAACCATCTGGGAGACTTTTTCTCGGTAAGGCTGACGATGAGTCACCATAAACTGTTGCTTGTACCCTTAGTGCGCAGGATCGCTGTTAATAGAAGACTGGAGCGCCTGGGCAAAAGAACGTGCGATAGCCTGGCGTTGAGCCGGAGCCACGCTGCTGTTAATCAGGTTGGTCACCATATTGCCCAGCACCATCAGCGAAAGATCGGTCGGGGCTTTATGTTCTTCCAGTACGTTGGCGAGCTCGCTCAGCAGTTTTTCAACGTGTTCATCACTATAGCGGGATTGTTGTGGCATAAATCGAAATCTGTCTATTCATTAAAGGGCAGTATATTACCGTAGCAGCAGCATTTTTTCCGCTTTTTTTCAGCGGAACGCGTTATCCTTTCACCATTATGCTGCCGCGAGGGCGGTAATGTGTGAGTTGCACTGTCGCATCGGGGGTGATTGAATACACCCGATCTTAAAGGAGAGTTTAACATGAGTCTGGATATCGACCAGATTGCTTTGCATCAGCTCATCAAACGCGATGAGCAAAACCTGGACGTGGTGCTGCGCGACACGCTGCTGGAGCCGACCGCGCCGGTTGAAGAGATGATGGCTGAGCTGCATCGGGTGTACAGCGCGAAGAATAAAGCCTACGGCCTGTTTACCGAAGAGAGCGAACTGGCACAGGCGTTAAAGCTGCAGCGTCAGGGTGAGGAAGATTTCCTCGCCTTCAGCCGCGCGGCCACCGGCCGTCTGCGCGACGAGCTGGCGAAATATCCGTTCGCCGACGGCGGGATCGTGCTGTTCTGCCACTACCGCTATCTGGCGGTGGAGTATCTGCTGGTGGCGGTGCTGAATAATCTCAGCAGCATGCGCGTTAACGAAGAGCTGGACATCAGCGCGACCCATTATCTCGACATCAACCATGCGGATATCGTCGCGCGCATCGACTTAACCGAGTGGGAAACTAACCCGGAATCGACCCGCTACCTGACCTTCCTGAAAGGGCGAGTCGGGCGCAAAGTCGCGGATTTCTTTATGGACTTCCTCGGCGCGAGCGAAGGCCTGAACGCGAAAGTGCAAAACCGCGGCCTGCTGCAGGCGCTGGACGATTTTGCCGCCGAAGCGCAGCTCGACAAAAACGAGCGTCAGAACGTGCGTCAGCAGGTCTACTCCTACTGCAACGAACAGCTGCAGGCCGGTGAAGAGATTGAGCTGGAGTCGTTGTCAAAAGAGCTCTCCGGTGTGAGCGAAGTGAGCTTCAGCGAATTTACCGCGGAGAAGGGCTACGAACTGGAAGAGAGCTTCCCGGCGGATCGTAGCACCCTGCGCCAGCTGACCAAATTTGCCGGTAGCGGCGGCGGCTTAACCATTAACTTCGATGCCATGCTGCTTGGTGAGCGAATTTACTGGGACCCGGCCACCGATACGCTGACCATTAAAGGCACGCCGCCAAACCTGCGTGACCAGCTCCAGCGCCGGACCTCCGGAAAAAGCTAAGTCCTCCCGCTAAAGCCCGTTCATCCCCGAGCGGGCTTTGTCTATCCGTATTTCCGCCACTTTTGAGTGATGTTCCTCTCATTTTCTGTATCGATGCTTTTCCATCCAGGTTAAAACTTGAGCTGACTCTCGGTTAAGACCTAATGAAATAAATAAAAATACGTTTCATTTTAAATGTAAAAACATTTTGATTTTGTAAATGGAGAGCCACTCTGATTCAGGAGGGCTCAAGGACGCGGCAGCTGGGTGCCGCGAATCACTGAGAGGAAAAATAACAAGATGCACAATACCTTCAGGCACTCCCGACTGGCGCTGGCCACCACCATGATGCTCGCGGGTGCATTAAGCGGCTGCGATGATAGCGAAGCCGCTCAGGCGAAGGCGTCAGCGGCGCCACAAAACGTGCAGTCACCGGTGCTCTCCGTCGACGATAACAGCGTGGTGCTGGTGTGGGAAAAACCGTTGCTGGAGGCGGACAAGGTGGTGGACTATCACGTCTACCATGGCGGCGAACTGCTGGGCAGCGCACGCGACAATCAGGACGCATTCTCCCCTGCGAAACCCTATATCGACAACTTCTACCAGACGCTGGATAACGACCACTGGCAGCAGAAGGTCGATCTGCGCAGCTTCACCGTCGAAGGGTTGAAAGCCGATACCGATTACCAGTTTACCGTTCGCGCGGTCTATTCAGACGGCAACGAGTCCGCCGACAGCGCACCGATTTCTCTACGCACCACGAAGGTGCCGCACGTGGTGGATGCCAAAGCGACAGGTGCCGTCGGCGACGGAACAACGCTTGATACCGCCGCGCTGCAAAAAGCCATTGATAGCTGCACGCTGGCACAGTATCCGCAAGGGTGCAAAGTCAGCGTGCGCGGCGGTGTGTTTAAAACCGGCGCGCTGTTCTTACACAGCGATATGACGCTGGAGATTGCCGAAGACGCGACGCTACTGGGCTCGGATGACCCAGCGCAGTACCCAATGAACAAAGGTTACTTTCTTTACCCCTATACTGATAATCCGCTGCCGAAGCGTCCACCGTCGTTAATTAACGCACTGGAGGCCGACGACAAAGGAAGCTCTCACGCGGGCACTTTCCGCAATATTCGCATCATCGGCAAAGGCACCATCGATGGTAATGGCTGGACGCGAGGCGTGAAGCACGGCGGGCCGGAGTCTATCGTTGATGAAGCCGGCAATGCCCTGCCGCAGTATCGCGCCAGCAACGCCAATAAGGTGGGCGAAGACGGGATTCTGGCAAAACATCAGACCGAGCTGGCGGTATCCGAAGGGATGGACCGCGACAGCGCCTACAAAAACCGCCGCTCCAGCCTGATGACGCTGCGCGGCGTCAGCAATCTCTACATTGAAGGGTTGACGATTCTCAACCCGGCATTTCATGGGATTATGGTGCTGGAGTCGGAAAATATCGCGCTGAATGCGCTCAGCCATAAGACTTTCGACGGTAATAACGCTGACGGCATTGAACTGGGTAATAGCCAAAATAGCCTGGTCTTTAATAACTTCTTTGATACCGGCGACGACGGGATGAACTTCGCAGCGGGTTACGGCAAGGGTGTTGAAACCTTTGGTCAGAAACAGCAGAGCGGGGCATGGATTTTCAATAACTACTTCCGCAAAGGCCACGGCGCGGTAGTGACCGGCAGCCATACCGGCGCCTGGATCGAGAAGATCAAAGCGGAAGATAACGTTATGTATATGACGGATATCGGCCTGCGAATGAAAAGCCGCCCGTACTACGGCGGCGGGGCGCGCGACGTACTATTCCGTAATAACGCGATGAAAGATCTGGCGAAAGAGCCGTTTATCTTCACCATCAAGTACAGTGCCGACGTGAATGACACCACGCCAGCAACTGAGCCCGCGCAGTTCCGCAACGTGACCGTTGAGAACGTCACCGTTGACGGCACGGCGGCGAAGAAAAGCATTCTGGTGGATGGCATGACGGTGCAGGAAATGGCGGCGGCCTACGGTATTACTTACCCGCGCGATGCTTATCACCAGAACCTGGCGTTCAGCAACGTGAAGTTCCGTAACGTGCAGGCGAGCAAAATCACTTTCCTGCATGACAGCCAGTTTACCAACGTCACGTTTGATAATACGGAGCATGCCTGGAACGTTGCGCAGGTGAGCGGTATTACGCTTTCAGACAGCGTGAATAATGAGGTGATAACGTCGGCAGGGAAGGAGACGGTCGTGCGAGAGGCGGCGAAGCAGTAAAAAAAACGGCTCCAAAAGGAGCCGTTTTTTCGTCACGAAGACTTGTCGGCGATTAAGCGCGAACGAAGTCGATGTGAGCCAGTTTTGGCTTGAACGGGTGACGCTGCACCGCCTGAGCCTTAACTTTTTCTTCTTTACCATCAACAACGATGGTCAGAACTTCGCTGTAGAATTCAGCGTTGTTCTGCAGGTTCCACAGCTTGTCGTGATCCAGTTCGATAGCAACAGGAGCTGCTTCGCCACCATAAATGATAGCTGGGAACTTGTTAGCTGCGCGCAGGCGGCGGCTCGCACCCTTACCCTGCTCTTTACGTACTTCTGCGTTAATAGTAAACATTGATAGCTCTCTTAATTAATCCTGCTACAGGCGACCCAGCAGCAGGCAAATGATCTGCTTCACGGATGTGAAAGCGGGCGGCATTATAGCCGCCTATTGCCTTACGGGCAATGAAAACCTCACCTTCAGTTGGCCGTTAAGCGCAGCCGTAAACTGTCCGGGTAGGGCGAAAAATAGCGCTGCGTCAGCAGGTAATCATCCGGGTGCTCGGCGAGGTAGTGCTTCAGCAGCGTTAGCGGCGCGAGGATTGGCAGGTGCCCGGCGTGGTAGTTGACGATAACGTCGCGAAGCTCTGCCCGCTGGCGGTCGTTGAGCTGTTTGCGGAAATAACCCTGAATGTGCATCAGCACGTTGGTGTGATTTTTACGTGAGGCGGGGTGACGCAGAATCGCCATCAGCTTGTCGCGATAGGCAACAAAAAAGGCATCCAGATCCTGCCACTCATGTAGATGAGCGATAAAGGGACCAATTTCACGATAGCCCGGCTGGTTGTGGGCCAGCAGATGCAGCTTATAGCGGCTGTGAAACGCCAGTAGAGCCTGACGGGTTAATCCCTCTTCCCGCAGCGCATTCAGCTCGTGCAGCGCAAAAATTCGCGCCACGAAATTCTCCCGCAGTACCGGGTCGTGCAGTCGGCCGTCCTCTTCCACCGGCAGCCACGGATAGCGGGCCTGCAGCGCCGCGGTAAACAGGCCAACGCCTTCCTTCGCACCCCGGTTGCCACGTTCATCGTACAGCCGTACCCGCTCCATTCCGCAGCTGGGGGATTTTGCACAGACGATAAAACCCGCGAACTGCGCCGCGCCCGGCAGCATCTCATCGGCAAACTGGTGCATTTTATCGGTGAGGTCGCAATCCAGGTCCTGGCTCATGCGCACGCGGGTATCGCCATCTGCGGTCTTCACCAGCCGCAGCGCCGGGCGCGGTGTGGGCAGGCCAATGCCCATTTCCGGACAGACGGGTTTGAAAGTTACCCATTCGGCAAGCTCATCCATAATAAATCCCATCCGCTTATGCCCGCCGTCAAAGCGAACGGCAGCACCGGTCAGGCAGCCGCTGATGCCGAGTATCGGTTTGTCGTTCATATTATTGTCCTGTTTGTGGTGGGCCATAGCTCAAGCATAGGTTCTCCCGCTTCCGGCCGCGTGGCTTTTTATCCTCTACACTTAAACGAGGATCGTAAAGAGAGGAAACTGCATGAAGCTATGGCCCGTAGTCACCGGAGTGGCGTTGTCGCTCGCGCTGGTGGCCTGCCGTTCACCCACTCCGCCAAAAGGGGTGACGCCGATTCGCCATTTCGATGCTAGCCGCTATCTGGGGAAATGGTATGAAATTGCCCGTCTGGATAACCGCTTTGAGCGCGGTCTGGAGCAGGTGACCGCTCACTATGGTAAGCGTAAGGACGGTGGCATTAGCGTGTTGAACCGTGGATTTGACCCAATGAGAGGCGAGTGGAAAGAGAGCGAAGGGAAAGCATACTTCACCGGCGAGCCGAGCGTTGCCGCACTGAAGGTGTCGTTCTTTGGCCCCTTCTACGGCGGCTATAACGTCATCGCGCTGGATGATGACTACCAGTACGCGCTGGTCAGCGGGCCGAACCGCGACTATCTGTGGATTTTATCGCGCACGCCAACGCTGCCGCCACAGGTACAGCAAAACTACCTGACCATCGCCCGTGGGCTCGGGTTCCCGGTCGACAGTTTGCTGTGGGTGAAGCAGACGCGCGGCTAGCGCAGTTCGTTAGCCCGGCGATAGCGGCCTTCGTAGTCGAACACTTTTTCGCGCACCTGCCAGTAGACACCTTTCTTACGGGCGACGACAAAATCCGGCGCCCGCAGCAGCGCCTGCTGGGCGATGATATCGGCAGACGTTATCCAGCGCAGCGGTACGCCGGGCGTGCGGGTGTGCGGGCGGATAAACAGCTGCTCGAACGCCGTTTTCTGCGCGGGGGTGTGCAGACGAAAGCGCTCACTGACATCCGCACCGTCCTCGTCGTAATAGGTTATCTTAAGCCAGCCGCCTTTCTCATCCATGCCGTCCTGTAACACCATGCCGCTACAGCGCAGCACCAGCGCGTCTTTCAGCTTGAGCGCGGCTTTCAGCATGTCGTCTGGGTCGACCAGCACCGTGTCGCATTCCCGACAGCGGCGGGCGGCAATGTCGTTTTCGGCGTTGCATTGCGGGCAGTTTTTAAAGCGGAAGCGGTAGTCGCACTGCTCGCGATGACCTTCATCATCCTCCAGCCAGCCCTGACAGCGGCGGCCAAAATGCTCAATAATGGTGCCGTCGGCGGTGGTTTTTCCCCAGAAGGTGTTGGCAAAGCCGCAGCCGGGGCAGAAAACCTGCACCGGCACGTTATCGCTCTTGCCCTTGGGTGAACCCACTTCCGGCGTGTAGAGGTCGTGCGGGTTACCGGCGTAATCGAGGATCAGACAGTCCGTTTTCCCCGGCGCCAGACGCAGGCCACGGCCCACAATTTGCTGATACAGGCTGATGGACTCGGTAGGGCGCAGAATCGCAATCAGGTCAACGTGCGGGGCGTCAAAACCGGTAGTCAGTACGGCGACGTTAACCAGATAGCGGAACTGCTGATTTTTAAAGGCTTCAATCAGCTCGTCGCGCTGCGGGCCGGGGGTTTCGCCGGTGATCAGCGCTGCGTCATTGGCGGGCAGCAGCCCGGTAATTTCGCGAGCGTGCTCGACGGTGGCGGCAAAAATCATCACCCCTTTGCGCGTCTGCGCAAACTCCTCAATCTGGCTGATGATATGCGGCGTAATGCGCTGCTGCTGTTTCAGCTCACGGTTGAGGTCAGACTCGCTGAACAACCCGTTGCTGTTGGCCTGAAGGCGGCTGAAATCGTACTGCACCACGGGCATATCCAGCCGCTCCGGCGGCGTCAGATAGCCGTGCTTGATCATATAGCGCAGCGGCAACTCATAGATGCAGTCACGGAACAGCGCTTTCTCGTCGCCGCGCACCATGCCGTGGTAGTGGAACTGATAAATCCAGCCTTTGCCCAGACGGAACGGCGTGGCCGTGAGGCCCAGCAGCCGAATGTGAGGATTCACTTTCCCCAGATGGCTGAGAATCTGCTGGTACTGACTATCATCATCGTCGCTGATGCGGTGGCACTCATCGACGATCAGCAGGGAAAACTCACCCTGGAAGTGGTCGAGATTACGCGCCACCGACTGCACGCTGCCGAACACCACTTTGCCGTGGCTCTCTTTACGCTTCAGCCCGGCCGCATAAATATCGGCCTCCAGCCCCAGTGCGCAGTATTTCGCGTGGTTCTGCGCCACCAACTCTTTGACGTGAGCCAGCACCAGCACGCGGCCGCGCGCCAGCCGCGCCAGTTCGGCGATCACCAGGCTTTTCCCGGCGCCGGTGGGCAATACGATAACCGCAGGTTGCGTGTGGCGGCGGAAGTAGGCCAGGGTGGCGTCAACCGCTTCCTGTTGATAGGGGCGAAGTGTAAAAGTCATTGGCGTGATGATTGTCCTTAACAGCCAAATAGTATGCCATGAATCTTTTCACTTGAGTGGGATAACAAGCCCGTTATACTTACGGATTGTTATACTCGCTGTCTCACCCGTTGCCGGTGGCATTTTCCCGCTCTGCGGCAGGCATCGAGTCGATTACCCCATTTTTCGGACCTTTCGTCCGGCACCCGGCACTATTACAGGCTAAAAATACTTCATGCGACTTGATAAGTTTATCGCTCAGCAACTCGGCGTCAGCCGTGCTATTGCCGGGCGTTTGATCCGCGGTCAACACGTGACCGTTGATGACGAAGTGGTGCGCGATACCGCGTTTAAACTGCTACTAGAACACGACGTAGCCTACGAAGGCAACCCGCTGACCCAGCAGAATGGCCCGCGCTATTTCATGCTGAATAAGCCGCAGGGCTACGTGTGCTCCACGGAAGACCCGGATCACCCAACGGTGCTCTATTTCCTCGATGTCCCGGTGGCGCACAAGCTACATGCCGCGGGTCGTTTAGACATTGATACCACCGGTCTGGTGCTGATGACCGATGACGGTCAGTGGTCCCATCGCATCACCTCGCCGCGCCATCATTGCGAGAAAACCTACCTGGTGACGCTGGAAAATCCGGTCAGCGATGACACCGCCGCGCAGTTCGCCAAAGGCGTTCAGCTGCACAATGAGAAAGATCTTACCAAGCCAGCGGTGCTGGAAGTGATTACGCCGACCGAAGTGCGTCTGACCATCAGTGAAGGTCGTTATCACCAGGTGAAACGCATGTTTGCCGCAGTGGGTAACCACGTTGTCGGTCTGCATCGCGAACGTATCGGTGAGATTGCACTCGATCCAGACTTAGCGCCGGGCGAATACCGTCCGTTAACAGAAGCAGAAATCGCCAGCGTTGGCGCACCGTAGCGCTAACCAACAACCGAGGTAAATTGTGACGTCCAGGCCGCGCTCGTCGTTAAAAATTGTGTTTATTCTTGGCCTTCTGGCCATGTTAATGCCGTTATCGATCGACATGTACCTTCCGGCGCTGCCGGTCATTTCGCAACAATTTGGCGTGCCGGCAGGCAGCGCACAGATGACCCTGAGCACCTATATTCTGGGCTTTGCGCTGGGTCAGCTGCTGTACGGGCCGATGGCGGACAGCCTCGGGCGTAAGCCAGTCATTCTGGGCGGTACGCTTATCTTTGCCGCGGCGGCGGTGGCCTGTGCGCTGGCACCGACCATCGACTACCTGATCGTCACCCGCTTTTTCCACGGGCTAGCGGCCGCGGCGGCAAGCGTCGTGATCAACGCCCTGATGCGCGATATCTACCCGAAAGAAGAGTTCTCGCGCATGATGTCGTTTGTCATGCTGGTGACGACTATTGCCCCGCTGGTGGCGCCGATGGTGGGTGGTGCGGTGCTGGTCTGGTTTAGTTGGCATGCTATCTTCTGGATCCTGGCGGTTGCCGCATTGCTAGCCTCGGCGGCGATCTGGTTCTTTATTGACGAAACGCTGTCAGCCGATAAACGGCAGCCGTTCCGCTTGAGCACCACGCTCGGCAACTTTGCGTCGTTGTTCCGCCACAAGCGCGTGCTGTCGTACATGTTGGCGAGCGGCTTTAGCTTTGCGGCGATGTTCTCGTTCTTAAGCGCCGGGCCGTTTGTCTATATCGAGCTTAACCATGTGTCGCCGCAGCACTTCGGCTACTACTTCGCGCTGAACATTGTGTTCCTCTTTGTCATGACCACCATTAACAGCCGCTTTGTTCGCCGGGTTGGGGCGCTGTGGATGTTCCGCGCCGGGCTGACAATCCAGTTCGTTATGGCAATCTGGATGGTGGTTTGCGCGCTGCTGGATGTTGGTTTCTGGTCGCTGGTGCTGGGCATTGCGGTGTTTGTCGGCTGCGTGTCGATGGTCTCCTCGAACGCCATGGCGGTGATCCTCGATGAGTTTCCGCATATGGCGGGTACGGCGTCATCGCTGGCGGGGACGTTCCGCTTTGGGATTGGGGCCATTATCGGCGCGCTGCTGTCGATGGCGACCTTCACCACCGCATGGCCAATGCTGATTTCCATCGCCCTGTGCGCGACCTGCTCGATCCTCTTCTATCTCTACGCCAGTCGCCCCCGCAAAACCGCGCACTCATAAGCCTTTAGGGGGGCGAAATACGCCCCTTTGTTGATATGTATCAACAGAAATGGCATTCCTGATAGGGTGTGATGTTTCTTTTATGTAAAATCCATTTATGTAAAAAGTCACATTGTTGTAGATAAAAAGGTTGCGTTAGATCACAGATACGGGTACATATAGCGCGAAAACGCATCAGTACACCGAACTATGTCGTAAGAAGAATGTTGAATGCTGGCGTTTTTTTTCTGGATGCAGGACGATTTGTCAACAATGTGTTAATATGGATGTGAAATAATTGTGAAGCACTGTCGCTTCCGGGGAAAAGAACGTAATGACATTACAGCTATCAATCGTACATCGACTGCCGCAGGACTATCGTTGGTCTGCGGGTTTTGCAGGTTCGAAAGTTGAACCGATTCCGCAAAACGGCGCATCCGGCGAAAATGCGCTGGTGGCCCTCAAACTGCTGAGCCCGGACGGCGATAGCGCCTGGCCGGTGATGCATTCCCTGAGCCAGGCGTTAACCGATATCTCCGTCGACTGCTCGGTGCTCGAGTGCGAAGGGGAGCCGTGCCTGTTCGTGAAACGTCAGGATGAGTTTGCGGCAACCTGCCGCCTGAAAAATTTCGGCGTGGCAATTGCCGAACCGTTCTCCGGCAACAACCCGTTTTAACCGTCAGCTCAGCGCAATGAGCTGACGCGTATATTCCTGCTGCGGTGCTGAAAATACGCGCCGACACTCTCCCTGTTCGACGACTTCTCCCTGACGCAGCACCATCACCTGATGGCACAGCGAACGAACGACGTGCAGATCGTGGCTGATGAAGATGTAGGTCAGCTGATGCTTTTCCTGTAACGCTTTAAGCAGCGCCAGAATTTGCGCCTGAACGGTGCGATCGAGCGAGGACGTGGGTTCGTCCAGCACGATAAGCTCCGGCTGCAGGATCAGCGCCCGCGCGATGGCGATACGCTGTCGCTGGCCGCCGGAAAACTCAGACGGATAGCGCTGCCGGGTCTCCGGCTCCAGGCCCACCTCCTGCATGGCTGCCATCACCCGCTGCTCGCGTTCTGCTGCGGTGAGGGCAGGGTGATGAACCCGTAGACCTTCTTCAATAATCTGTAGCGCGGTGAGCCGTGGATTGAGCGACGAGTTAGGGTCCTGAAACACCACCTGAATCCGACGACGCAGCGGCAGCATCTGCTGACGGTTACGCCCCTGAATAGCCTCCCCGGCAAAACGAATATCGCCCTGCGAGGCGATTAAACGTAGCAGCGCCAACCCGGTGGTGCTCTTACCTGAACCGGACTCACCGACCAGCCCCAGCGTCTCCCCTTGGCGCAGCGTAAAGCTCAGGTTGTTGACCACCGTGTTGTGACTAACCACACGGCGCAGGATACCTTTGCGAATCGGGAAGGCCACGCTGAGCTTGTTGACTTCCAGCAGCGGGGTAGCCTCCGGCGGTAAAGGCACCGGATCGCCCGCTGGTTCGCTGTCCAGCAGCTTACGGGTGTACGGATGCTGCGGCGCGGCAAAAAGCGCGCTAGCGCTGTTCTGCTCAACGCAGTGGCCATGTTGCATTACCGCCACGCGGTCAGCCAGCTTGCGCACGATACTCAGATTATGGGTGATGAACAGCAGCCCCATATTCAGCTCGGTGCGCAACTCTCTGAGTAGCTGAAGGATTTGCGCCTGCACCGAAACGTCCAGTGCGGTCGTCGGTTCATCGGCAATCAATAATTCCGGGCGCGTCAGCAGAGCCATGGCGATCATCACGCGCTGGCGCTCACCGCCGGAAAGCTGGTGGGGAAAATCGCTCAACCGTTTTGCGGCGTTGCGAATGCCGACCCGGTCAAGGCAGTCGAGGATCTCGCCGCGCGCCGCCTCTTTGCGCATGCCCCGGTGCAGCGACAGCACTTCATAAAGCTGCTTTTCCAGATTGTGCAGCGGGTTCAGTGACACCATCGGTTCCTGAAAAATCATCGCAATGCGGTTGCCGCGCACCCCGCGCAGCGTCTGCGGGCTGGCGTGCAGTAGTGACTCCCCGGCAAAGCGGATATCGCCCGTTGGGTAACTGACCGGTGGCTCTGGCAGCAGGCGCAGAATCGACAGCGCCGAGACGCTTTTCCCCGAGCCGGATTCCCCGACCAGCGCCAGCGTCTCTCCGGCGGCGAGCGTCAGTGAGAGCTGTTCAACCACGGTGGTGGTTATGCCCTGCTGGCGGAAGGCGATGGAGAGGTTATCGATCTCCAGAAGTGGTTGCTGCATCTTATACCGCCTTAGAAGGATCGAAGGCGTCGCGCACCGCCTCGCCGATGAAGATCAGCAGCGAGAGCAGTACGGCGACGCAGAGAAACGCGGCGATCCCAAGCCAGGGGGCCTGCAGGTTATTTTTGCCCTGAAGCAGCAGTTCACCGAGCGACGGTGAACCGAGCGGCAGGCCAAAGCCAAGAAAGTCGAGCGAGGTCAGCGTAGTGATGGAGCTGCACAGGATAAACGGAGTAAAGGTCAGGGTGGCGACCATCGCATTGGGCAGCATATGTCGCAGGATAATGCTGCGATCCCCGACGCCCAGCGCCTGCGCGGCGCGAATATAGTCATAGTTGCGGGTCCGCAGGAATTCGGCGCGCACCACGCCGACCAGCGACATCCAGCCGAACAGCACGGTAATCGCCAGCAGCCACCAGAAGTTTGGCTGCACGACGCTTGAGAGCAGGATAATCAAAAACAGCGTCGGCATACCCGACCACACTTCGATAAAACGCTGCCCCCATAGGTCAATACGCCCGCCGTAGTAGCCCTGCACGGCGCCGACAATCACCCCCATCACGCTGGAGCAGACCGTCAGAATCAGGCCGAACAGCAGTGAGATACGCGTACCGTAGAGAATACGCGCCAGCACATCACGGCCGTTAGCATCGGTGCCCAGCCAGTTTTGCCGCGATGGTGGAGCGGGGAAGGGGATATCGGTGCTGAAGTTAATGCTGCTGGCGCCGAAGCGTATGGGCGTCCACAGCACCCAGCCATTTTTCTCCAGCCGCTGCTGCAGCCACGGGTCCTGATAATCGGCGGCGGTGGCGAACTCTCCGCCGAAGGTTTTTTCGCTGTAGTTTTTCACCACCGGGACGTACAGGCTGCCCTGATAGCTGACCAGCAGCGGGCGATCGTTGGCGATAAGCTCTGCGCCCAGGCTACAGACAAAGATAACCAGAAAGATCCACAGCGACCAGTAGCCGCGTCGGTTGTGGCAAAAACGCGCCCAGCGGGCCTGGTTGACGGCGTTCAGGGTCATGATTAGCGGCCCTCAAAATCAATGCGTGGGTCCACCAGCGTGTAGCTGATGTCGCTGACGATGTTCATCAGCAGCCCTATCAGGGTGAAAATATAGAGTGTGCCGAACATCACTGGATAATCGCGGGAGACGGTCGCTTCGTAGCCCAGCAGCCCCAGTCCGTTCAGGGAGAACATCACCTCGATCAGCAGCGAGCCGGTGAAGAACATGCTGATAAAGGTGGCGGGGAAGCCAGCAATAACCAGCAGCATGGCGTTACGGAAGATATGCTTCCAGAGGATCTGCTTTTCGCCGACCCCTTTTGCCCGCGCGGTGACCACGTACTGTTTGCGGATTTCGTCGAGAAATGAGTTTTTCGTCAGCATGGTGAGTGCGGCAAAGCCGCCGATCACCGTTGCCAGCACCGGCAGGGTAATGTGCCAAAGGTAGTCGGTGATTTTCTGGTACCACGGCAGGGTGTCAAAGTTCGCTGAGACCAGCCCGCGCAGCGGGAAGATGTCGTAATAGCTGCCGCCGGCGAAGAAGACGATCAGTACGATGGCGAAGAGAAACGCCGGAATAGCGTAGCCGATAATAATGCCGGTGCTGCTCCAGATATCAAAGCGGCTGCCGTTGTACACCGCCTTACGAATGCCCAGCGGAATAGAGACCAGATAGATAATCAGCGTGCTCCAGAGCCCGAGCGATATGGAGACCGGCAGGCTCTCTTTCATCAGTTGCATAACCGAGGCGTTGCGGAACAGGCTGTTGCCGAAATCAAAGCGCAGATAGTCGCCGAGCATCTTGAAGTAGCGTTCGTGCAGCGGTTTGTCGAAGCCGTAGCGATGGGTTATCTCGGCGATAACCTCTGGGTCAAGGCCGCGTCCGCCGCGGTACTGACTTTCCGCGATATTGCCAACGCCCGCCCGCGCCTGGCTACGTTCCAGCCCGCCGCCACCGCCGGGTAGCCCGCCCTGATGGCCGAACTCTACCGCCGCAATCGCCTGGTCAACCGGGCCGCCGGGCGCTATCTGTACGATAAAAAAGTTGAGCGTGATGATTGCCCATAGGGTCGGGATAATCAGCAGCAGTCGGCGAATCAGATAGGCACCCATGTTCTCTCCTTAACGTCGGGAAGCGGGTAAGGTTGCCGCTTTATTCACGTCGTACCACCAGGTGTCGAAGCCCGGCGCATCCGTGCCGGAGGCATAGAGCGGGTGGATGCTGGGATAAGAAAACTTATTCCAGTAGGCGGTTCGACTGCCGGACATATACCACATCGGCAGCATGTAATAGTTCCAGGTCAGTACCCGGTCGAGGGCGCGCCCGAGCGGCAGCAGCTTCTGCTTATTGCCCTGCCAGCGGATGATTTGGTTGATCAGGTTATCAATCGCCGGGCTTGCCACCCCAGGCGAGTTGTAGGAGGAGTTGATGTATTCCGATGACCAGGAGATTTGCAGATCTGAACTAGGCCACGGCATCGCCCGCCACAGGCGCGGCATCATGTCGTAGTCGCGCTTACGCATCCGGTTGGTGATTTGCGAGATATCGACCTGGCGGATATCCATTGTCACACCCAGACGCTGTAGATTGCGCTGGAAGGGCATCACCCACTGATCGTTGCCGCCGGAGGGCAGCAGCAGTTCAAAGCGCAGCGGCTGGCCGGTTTTTGCATTGATGCGCTGCTGGCCTTTCAGCACCCAGCCGGCGTCGGTCAGCAGATTTCCCGCCTTCAGCAGGTTGTTGCGGTCAAAGCCGTGCCCGTCTGACGCGGCGGGCTGGTAGATGGAGGTGAACACTTCCGGTGGTAGCTCACTCTTGAGCGGAGCCAGCAGCGTTAGCTCGTCGGCATTCGGGTAGCCACGCGCGGCGTATTCGGTATTCTGGAAATAGCTGTCGGCACGACTGTAGGCGTTGTAAAACAGGGCTTTGTTCATCCATTCGAAATCAAATGCCATGCTGACTGCCTGACGCACGCGGCGGTCGTTGAATACCGGGCGCTGGATATTAAAAGCCAGCCAGCGGGTATCCTGCGCGGCGTTGTTCTTCTGTTCATCCTTAACGATGTAACCGCTGGCAAAGTTTTTGCCGATATAGCGCGTCGCCCAGTTTTTAGCGCTGCTCTCGGTGCGCACGTCATAGGCACCGGCCTTGAAAGCCTCAAACGCGACGTTGTCATCGAGGTAGTAGTCATAGCGGATGGTGTCGAAGTTCCAGCGGCCACGGTTTACCGGCAGGTCGGCGCCCCAGTAATCTTTCTCGCGCTGATAGACGATATATTGCCCCATCTTCCAGTCGCTGATGCGATAGGGGCCGCTTGCCAGCGGCGGCGTGCTGAGCGGTTCACTGAGGTTATGATCTTTCCAGAACTTTTCCGGCAGAATCGGCAGGGTAAACAGGCTCAGCATATCTTCCTTGCCCGGTTTCGCCAGCTCAATGCGTACCGTCAGTGGGGCGATAGCCTTGACGGTAGTGCCTTTGTAGACCAACCGGAACTGCGGCACGCCTTCGGTCATAAATTTGTTAAAGGTGAAGGCGACGTCACGCGCGGTAATAGGGCTGCCGTCGTGGAAGCGGGCGCGCGGGTTGATGGTCAACTCCACCCAGGAATAGTCATCGGCGTAGCGCGCCCGGTCGGCGACCAGCGGATAGTAGCTGCCCGGCTCGTCGTCGGAGGTGGTGAACAGCGCGTCGTACAGCGAGTCGGTGCGCACCGCGGCGTTTCCGCGCAGCGCAAAGCGGTTGAAGTTATCAAAGGTGCCGAGTGCGGCCAGCGTGACGTTGCCGCCTTTCGGGGCGGCAGGATTGACGTAATCAAAGTGGTTGAAGTCGACGGCGTATTTAGGTTCACCGATCACCGCAAACGCGTAGCTCT
This sequence comes from Kluyvera sp. EC_51, assembly GCF_019584505.1. Classification (NCBI taxonomy): domain Bacteria; kingdom Pseudomonadati; phylum Pseudomonadota; class Gammaproteobacteria; order Enterobacterales; family Enterobacteriaceae; genus Kluyvera; species Kluyvera sp. EC_51. The sequence goes on from NZ_VDAG01000092.1 coordinate 114,018, forward strand.
CTTTAATGGTCTGCGCCTGCAGGGACAGGCTGAACAGCATCAGCAGGGTCAAACAGACACGCGCTACGATCACGATAGGGCTACCCCGCATTGAAAAGTATTGATTGAAAACGTCTTTTATCCCTGAATCTTAAATGACCTTGCTTAACTTGTGAAATACTTTGCTGGCTTACGATATTCCACAATCAGCTGCTGCAGCGTGAGCGGGCGGCTTATCAGATAGCCCTGAAGATAGTCGACGCCGTGATCGCGAAGCCAGCTTGCTTGCTCCTCCGTTTCCACCCCTTCGGCAACCGTCACCAGGTTCAGGCGATGCGTCAGGGTCAGTACCGCATCCAGCACCGGTGAGGTGATGGTCTCCCGACCGATAGCGTTGACAAAACCGCGGTCGATTTTCAGATAGTCGAGGGTGAAGCGTTCAAGGTAGATAAGCGCGCTGTGCCCGGTGCCAAAATCATCGATAGCCACTTCAATGCCTTCACCGCGCAGCCAGGTAAACAGGCTCATGGCCTTCTCCTGGTGCAGCATGTCTCGTTCGGTTATCTCCAGCACCAGCTGGAAGTAGTTTTGCGGTAGGCTGGCCGCCAGGTTGCGGATATCCTGCTGGAAGCTCTCGGCATGCAGGTGACCGGGCGCAATATTGATGCCGAGCTTGGCGCCCGGCGGCAGAAGATCTTTTAGCACCGGCGCATCGCGGGCGATCAGCTCAAACAGATGGTGGGTGAGGGGGACGATGAGATCCTGCGCTTCGGCATAGCTGATAAACGCATCCGGGGGAATATTCCCGGCGGTTGGGTGCGACCAGCGCATCAGCGCCTCTGCGCCGGTAATCTGGCGATTCTTCGCATCCACCACCGGCTGATAGACCACGTAGAACTGACGGTGTTTGATGGCAGAGAGGATCTCTTTTCCTGGACGCGAGCGAATGGCCAGAATATAGAGGCACAGCAGGCCGCCGATCAGGCCGCAGGTGAGCCCAAGCAGGATGGAATAGAGCGAGTTATCGCTGCTGAGCGCGTTGCTGTAGAGATAGACCTCCAGCGGCACGTCGTTGATCTTCACGTGGCGAACGGCGGTATCGGTGATGTCGTTGACCGCAAGGGGTTTGCTGCTAAAGGTAGAGATGGCCGTCTTACCGTTAACCACCAGCGCGACGCCGTTATACGGGGTCTGCTTTGACGAGTAGAGCACCCAGGGCATCAGGTTGGCGTTAATCGAGGCGAAAACGCCACGGTTCTCCAGCAGCGGGCTTTTTACCCACAGCACAAAGGCTGGGGTGGTTGGCATCATCGGCGTACCGGGGACGATCCCCATCACGTGCGTTTTGCTGAGATCGAGATCTGGCACCAGATCCTTAAGCCCCAGCGACATCTCCCCGGTAGCCGATGAACAGTAGGCTATCTGATCTTTCACCAGCAAAAATGCTCGCACGTTCATGCTGAACGCAGCGCGTTCGGTGAGTTCCGACGACACGGCATGGCATGGATCCATGGTCAGCGGCTGCAGGGAATCCATCGTCACCAGGATCTGCCTGAAATAGTTATTTAAGTAGTTTTGCAGGCTGGAGATAGTGTTATCAAACTGGACCGAGCGGCGGTGATGGAAAATAGAATACTGTGCCAGCCCGGCCGCGAGCGCAATCAGCAGGCCAGCGACAATACTGGTGAGGACGATTCGACGGTTAATTGATGAGTGGCGAGTGAACATGCAACTTCTCTATGCTACGGAACTCTAAAGAAAAGAATAATGATGAAGCATAAAAAAAGCACTGCCGGAGCAGTGCTTTTTTTATGCTTACCGTCAGCCAAGGGAAACTGACGGTAAACGACATTACGAACGACTCAGGACGCGGCGTGCTTCGTTGTAACGTTTATTCCAGTACGGTTCATTCATGCTGGAAATCGTCACACCACTGCTGGTGGAAGCATGAACAAACTGGTTGTTGCCGATGTAGATGCCAACATGGCGACCGGTAGAGCCGGCGCGGAACAACACTAAATCACCGGTTCGAAGCTGATTGCGTTTAACGGATTTGCCCGTTTCCTGCTGCTCCCAGGTGGAGCGCGGCAGCTCTAAACCAAACTGTTCGCGGAAGGTACGCTGCACAAAGCTGGAGCAGTCGATACCGCGCTTGGTGTCGCCGCCCAGACGGTAACGGACACCTTTCCATCCTGCGTATTGATCCATCAGACGGGACTTCACGTCGAGGTTACGCACCATGGTTTCAAATTCATCCTGAGAGGCTTGCAGTGACGAGGCATCTTCGGTGCCCACTGCATGCGTCTCAGAATGCATGTTCTTAGCGGTGTTGCTGGTGTTACTACAGGCAGAAAGCAGAACCGCAACTGCTACTGCTGGAATCGCTCGCAAGATATATCTCAAAATCGGCTGAGATTTGACCATTTTCGTTGTTTTCCCTTGAAGTCCTTAACGATGGAGTCGTTATAAAAAATGCCAAACGCGTCTGAGACTAAATACACGCAATCAATGAGACAATTCTTTGAATTCATTTTTGTGGCTTAGCGCACAAAGTTTTATTTACGAACCAAATAATTGCTCTTTGAAACGACAAACGCGAATGAGATTACCTTAACGAAAGCGGCATTGCGAGCGCTTTTGCCCGATTTTTTATAAGAAATCGTGATACACAAAGTTAAAAATTGTGAATGGCCAAAATTGCGTCACTGGTGAATGAAAAATGGGCAACTCATTCATTATCAAAATGAATGTTGTGACGGGAAGATGACAATAACGCGGCGGGATAAAAAAAAGAAAAAGAGGGCGAATACCCTCTTTCTGGAATATCAGATGAATTGGTTATTTATTGCGCCGATTTCGCTTTGGATAAATGGGGCAAATTTCGTTCAAAGAGGCCGATCACATTATCGCTTAATGGCGTCATCAGCACCCACGGTACGCCAATCAGCACTGCGGTTAACGAACCGACGGCAATATCGGTAAACCAGTGTGCGCCGATCATCACGCGCGGGAAGGCGAAAACCACAAAAATAATCAGCGAAATAATGAACGCTTTCTGACCGAAATAGCGCCACATGAAGGTGGCGAATATCAGCAGCATCATTCCGTGGTCACCGGGGAAGCTGTCCCGCGAGCCGTCTTTGGTCGAGAAGTCGATAAAGTCGCTGACGCGGTGTACGCCCGGCACGGAGAGCGACGGGCTGCTACGGGTGACCGGCATCAGGTGCTGCGCCAACTGGTTAATGATGACCGCCGACAGCAGCATCACCAGCCCCATCACCACGATTCGGCGACGGCCCTGGGTGGTTTCTTTAAGCCAGAAACTCAGCATCAGACAGCCCATTGCCAACAGCGAACAGCCGTCAAAGGCGCGGTTATTAATAATGGCTAAGAACCAGGCGTAGCCCAAATTATCTGCGGTTAAACCCCGGTTAAAGAAGTGAAAAATGCCAAGGTCGGCCGCGGACCAGAATCCGTGATTTGCCGGCAGGAACCAGGAGAGAAACAACGCCACGCCGGCGGCGTTGAGTAAAATAATCAGGGGATAACGTGTACGCATCTTAGTATTCATAGCAATTAGTCTCGGTGGAAACCTTAGCGGTTTCAACCTAAACGAAGTTTCAACAGCGCCGTTTGTAGCGAATTCCAGTCGGTTTGCGCGTCGTTTATCAGCTCAATACGGCTATCTGGTGGCGCAACGTTCTGTGTTTCAATGTGCAGATCGACGCCCTGGCGATTAATACGCACCAGTCCTTCAGGAATACGCATCACCGCTTTCAAACGAGTCACCGGAGAGAGACGCGCCCACTCCAGCAGGCCGATGGTGTCAAACACGGTTTCGGCGTCAAAAATCCAGCCGCAGGCGTAATAGCCCTGGCCCTCGTTGACGCTTCTGCGCCAACGCTGGTGCTCCGGCAGGTTTAACGCCGCGAGGCCTTTGTTTGACGGATGTGAGTGCGAGTGCGCCGCACTGGCCTTGAGCGGCGCCGTGTTGCTGAGTGGCGTATCCAGCAGGGCATTATCGATGCTGCCTTGAGTGGCTTCTACCAGCTGGCGTTCAGCGCCGTGCTGCAGCCACCAGGCGGCCAGCGCCTGCTGGCTTTCGGCGGTGGCGCGGTCCGTTTTGTTGCTGACGATAATGTCTGCCGCCGCGAGTTGGTCGCGGAAGTTTTCATTGTTGGCGACCTTGTCGTCCAGCAACTGGCGAGGATCGATCACGCACAGCGTGGCGCGCAGGTCTATCCACGGCTCGTAAACCGGGGCGGTAAGCAGGTCGAGGATCTGCTTGGGATGACCGAGGCCAGTAGGCTCAATCAGCAGACGATCCGGTTTGCCCTGGCGCAGCAGCGTATTCAGGCCGACCTGCATCGGCAGGCCGTTAACGCAGCACATGCAGCCGCCGGGGATCTCTTTGAGCAACGCGCCGCTGTCGGCCAACAGGGCGCCGTCGATGCCGACTTCGCCAAACTCATTGACCAGCACGGCCCATTTTTCGTCGGCAGGTTTATTGGCCAGCAGGTGCAGAATTGAGGTAGTTTTCCCGCTGCCGAGAAAGCCGGTGATCAGATTGGTTTTAGTCACGAAAACTCCGCAGAGGACATAGTGATAGTGTTATCTGGATCACTTTATCCTGGCGAAGCGACGTCGAAAAGAGAAGTGTTAAGGCGGGCTAATCTAATATTAGCCCGCGAAATAGCAGAAAAGGTTAACTATTGAGCGCGGTCAGCACCGCCTGGCGTGCGCCTTGTTGCACCAGATGCTGCCAGGCCTTCTCGATGGCCTGAACAAACTGCGGGTTGGCTGGCAGGTCGCTGCCGAAAATTTCCTGCAGCGTGAGCAGCGCAGCAACCCGGTTCTCGTCGCTACTGTTCGCCACGATGCCGCGAATTTTCTCCGCCAGCGGGTCACGAACATCAATCGGCTGCCCGGCATCATCCACGCCGCTCACGTAGCGCATCCATCCGGCGACGGCCAGCGCCAGCAGCGGCCAGCGGCTGCCGTTCTGGAGATGAATACGAATGCCGTCCAGCAGACGCTGTGGCAGCTTCTGGCTGCCGTCCATGGCGATTTGCCAGGTACGGTGCTGGAGCGCCGGGTTGCTGAAGCGCACGATCAGGCTATCGGCATATGCCCCGAGATCGACATCGGTAATACGCAGCGTAGGGGCCTGCTCGGCCATCATCAGATGGCGCGCCGCCCGGCGGTAAGATTCGTCCTGCATGCAGTCGCTGATGTGCGCATAGCCCGCAAGATAGCCGAGATAGGCAAGGAACGAGTGGCTGCCGTTAAGCATACGCAGCTTCATCTCTTCCCACGGCAGAACGTCGCTGACCATCTGCGCCCCAACGCTGCCCCAGTCAGGGCGTCCGGCGACGAAATCATCTTCTATAACCCATTGGATAAACGGCTCGCAGCTGATGGCACACGGATCTTCGACACCCAGCTCCAGGGTGATTTCTGCCAGCGACGCTTCGGTTGCGGCTGGGACGATACGGTCAACCATGGTGCCGGGGAAGCTGACGTATTCCGCAATCCAGCTTGCCAGCTCAGGGTCCCGACGAGTTGCCATATCCAGCACCGCATTTTTGACCACATGACCGTTATCAGGAATGTTATCGCAGGAGAGGACGGTGAAGGCCGGGAGACCACGATCGCGACGGCGAGATAGGGCTTCGACCAGAATGCCCGGCGCGGAGTGGGGCTCCGTGGGTGATGCAAGATCGTGAACGATCCGCGGCTGGGTGAAATCGAGATGACCGGTCGCCGGATCGATGCAATAGCCTTTTTCGGTGATCGTCAGCGAGACAATCGCCACCTGCGGCTCACAGAATTTTTCGATAATCGCCGCCAGAGAATCAAGCTTTGCGTTCAGGCACTCGTGGACCGCGCCAATAATAATCGGCTGATTGCCCGCAGCGCTCTTCTCCATCACGGTAAACAGATGATCCTGCTGACGGAGCTGGCTCATCAGCACGTCGCCGCTAAACAGGCTGATTTCACAAATCCCCCAGTCGCCGCCGTGCTGGTTCAATACCCGGTTGGTTAACAGCGCCTGATGGGCGCGGTGAAAAGCACCAAAACCGAAGTGCACAATCCGCGAACGTAGCTGTTGTCTATCATATTGAGGGCGCTGGACGCTGACGGGAAGGGCACTTGTGGCGATTGTATTCATTGTTCACACATCCGATTAACGATTAATTAACGTATGCAGTGTAAAGTTATATGACAACAAATTGAATTGGTGTGCCGTATTTATCGCGTTAATGTGAGCTTGATCAATCAATCCCAGCGGATTTATTGACGGTTCTGAATAAACATGTATGGTAGTCGTCATTGAAGATGATTTTATTGGTATAACAACTTTAGAGGGTGAGGCAATGGAACAAACCTGGCGTTGGTACGGCCCGAACGATCCGGTATCTCTTGATGATGTGCGTCAGGCTGGCGCGACGGGCGTCGTAACGGCATTGCACCACATTCCAAACGGTCAGGTATGGCCGGTTGAAGAAATTAAACAGCGTAAAGCGATGCTGGCTGAAAAAGGTCTGACCTGGTCCGTGGTGGAGAGTATCCCGGTTCACGAAGATATTAAGACTGGCTCCGGTGAGTACAAAACCTGGATTGCCAACTACCAGCAGAGCATCCGCAACCTGGCTGAATGTGGCATTGACACCGTCTGCTATAACTTCATGCCGATCCTTGACTGGACGCGTACCGACCTCGAGTACACTCTGGAAGATGGCTCTAAAGCGCTGCGCTTTGACCAGATCGCTTTTGCGGCGTTTGAGTTGCACATCCTGAAGCGCGAAGGAGCACAGGCGGATTACACCGCGGAAGAGCAGCGTCAGGCGCAGGAATACTTCAAGGCAATGACCGAAGCGGAAGTCACCAAGCTGACCCGCAACATCATTGCTGGCCTGCCGGGCGCGGAAGAGGGTTACACCCTGGACCAGTTCCGTGCGCGTCTGGCGGAATACGACCACATCAGCAAAGAAAACCTGCGTGAAAATATGGCGGTGTTCCTGCGCGCTATCGTGCCGGTAGCGGAAGAAGTCGGCGTGCGCCTGGCGGTTCACCCGGACGATCCACCGCGTCCAATCCTCGGCCTGCCGCGTATCGTTTCTACCATTGAAGATATGCAGTGGCTGAAAGAGACCGTTGATAGCATCAACAACGGCTTCACCATGTGCACCGGTTCTTACGGCGTGCGTGCAGATAACGATCTGGTGAAAATGATCGAGACCTTCGGCGACCGTATTCACTTCACGCACCTGCGTTCTACCTGCCGTGAAGGAAACCCGAAAACCTTCCACGAAGCAGCACACCTGCAGGGCGATGTGAACATGGTTGCGGTGGTTGATGCGATTCTGACCGAAGAGCAGCGTCGTAAGAAAGCGGGCGATCTGCGTCCTATCCCAATGCGTCCTGACCACGGTCACCAGATGCTGGATGACCTGAAGAAGAAAACCAACCCAGGCTATTCTGCGATTGGTCGTCTGAAAGGTCTGGCGGAAGTGCGCGGCGTTGAGCTGGCGCTGAAAATGACCAAGTTCCGCGATCTGCTGTAATTCGTCATTTTCGCAAAATAAAAAAGGGTAGCCATTTGGCTGCCCTTTTTGTTGGCCTATTTCCGTAGCCCGGCGTCGCGTTGCTCGGCCGGGCTACTAAAGACAGTTAGTCCGCGCGGCACATATAGCGTTTTTCTTCGATATGAACGCGAATTTTTTCGCCAGTGGTCAGGTATTCAGGAACCTGCACAACCAGACCGGTAGTCAGGGTTGCTGGCTTGGTACGGGAGCTGGCGGAAGCGCCTTTGATGCCCGGTGCCGTTTCCACGATTTCCAGATCGACCGTCTGCGGCAGTTCCAGCGCCAGAACTCGGCCATCCCACAGCAGAACCTGCATTTCCGGCATACCACCTTCAGGAATGAACTGCAGCTCTTCAGCAATCTGGTCGTGGGTGAAGATGTACGGGGTGTAATCTTCTTTATCCATAAACACGTATTCGTTGCCATCGATGTAGGAGAAGTCAACGAAGCGGCGGTTCAGGGTCACGGTATCAACCATGTCGTCGCCTTTAAAACGCTCTTCAACCTTCAGGCCGGTGCTGACATCGGAGAAGCGCATTTTGTACAGCGTTGCTGCGCCACGGGCGCTCGGTGACTGAATATCAATATTTTTTACAATCAGCAGCTTGCCGTTGTAATTCAGCACCATACCTTTTTTAATTTCGTTCGCTCTTGGCATTGCAATTATCCTGTGAACTAGGGTGTCAAAAATATCGCGTAAAAGTACTCGTGCCGAGCGTTTCAGGCAAGAGGATTTAAAGGCTTTTGCTATGGCTGCTCAAAAGGTGGTAATGTGCGCGCCACCACCTTATCCACACTACAGAGAACCCGCGATGGAATGTCGTCCGGACTGCGGGGCTTGCTGCACTGCACCTTCAATCTCCAGCCCCATTCCCGGCATGCCCAACGGCAAACCGGCTAACACGCCCTGTGTGCAGCTCGACGAACGCCAGCGGTGTAAAATCTTTGGCTCGCCGCTGCGCCCGAAGGTGTGCGCAGGGTTACAGCCCGCGCCTGAAATGTGCGGCGTCACCCGCGACGCGGCGATGACCTATCTGCTTCACCTCGAAGCGCTGACCGCGCCCTAAACGTCTTTAATCCGCACCAGGCAGCAAAGGGTGCCGACGCACAGCGCCAGCGCAATCCAAAATACGGTGTGGTAGTTCCAGATTTCCGCCACGACGCCCGCCAGCGAACCGGCAATGATCCAGCCGACGCGCGAGGTATTGGCGTACAGCGTGGTGGCTGAGCCGGCTTGCCCCGGCATCAAATCCTGGAAGTACAGCATGCCTATCCCGCCGAGAATCCCGATATACACCGCGTTCAGCAGCTGCATGGCCAGCAACAGCGTTGGGCTGCTGAAGGTCAGCATACCTATATAGAAGAATAGCCCAGCCACGGCGGCCAGACGCATCAGGAAGCGTTTACCCAGGCGCTTGGCGAAGTAGCCCGCAATCAGCATCGTCGGGATCTCCAGCCCGGCGGCAGTGCCCATCATCACCCCGGCCAGCTTCTCCGGCAGATGCAGTTCATTAATGATGTACAGCGGCATATTGATGATATAGAGGCTGTTAGTGCCCCACATCAGGGTACAGATAACAAACAGCAACAGCGCATCCCGACGGTTGGTGCGTGGTGCCTGAATCGTACCGCTGGCCGCCGCTTTCTCCTTGCGCATGGTTGGCAAAAACAGCCAGACCATCGCGCCGCAGACCACAAACGCCACCGCAGCCGACAGATACATCACTGTAAAGCTAAAGCCCATGGCCAGTGCGTAGGCCAGCGGCGGGCCAATCACCCACGCCAGCGATACCTGAGCACGCATAATCGAGCTGAACATTACCGCCTCGCGGCCGGTTTTATCGGCGTGCTCGCGGGCGAGGGCAAACATTTGCGGGTTGGCCGTGGAGCCAAAACTGCTGAGGAAGACGCCGACAAACAGCAGAATAAAGTAGTTACGGTTCCAGGCGAACAGCACGCAGGCCAGCACGCCGAGCAGGCAGCAGACCACGATCAGATTTTTACGGTCGCCGCGTTTATCCGAGTAGCCCGCCAGAAATTGGCTGACCAGAATGCCGATAACGGCGCTGCCGGTGAAAAAGAAGCCCACCATCGCCGGGCGAACGTGCACTTCATTACTGAGGAACAGGCTCAGCGTTGGGGTCTGTAGTGCGCCGGCAATACCGGTTAAAAAGGCAACAATCAGAAAGGATGACGAGGTGAAATCAAACGATCGCCGTGGGGCGGCGGCGGTGCTGTTTTGCATGTTGTTTTATCGGTCGCTTTAGGAGAGGCGGGGAGTTTACGCCGCGACTCAGAAAATGAACAGTAACCTAAATCAAATTCGGCACGAAAAATTAAAAGGCCATTTCAAAATCCAGCTTACGTCTTGCTGAAGCCGTTGTTGAGTCGCCATCAGCGCGTCAGCAGTTGTGGCGAGAATGCTAATGAAATGTGCTGTAGATCTAATTTATGCAATCAAATTGTCAGCAAAACTTGCAGGCTGATTAAGAAAGGCACAATATTATTGAAACGTTTCAGCGTCGTCTTCAGCACCTCACTCGCTAAGTACGACGATTTTTTCTCACCAAAGCTGAATCGATTCAATTCAGCGCGCGAGGGGAACCATGTTCCAGTTAACTGTTCAGGATATTCATCCCGGCCAGCAGGCCGCGAATAAAGAAGAGGCTATTCGGCAGGTTGCTGCAGCGCTCGTCAGCGCAGGCAACGTTGCTGACGGTTACGTTGCCGGCATGCTGGCGCGTGAGCAACAAACCTCCACTTTCCTTGGCAACGGCATTGCGATTCCGCACGGCACCACCGATACCCGCGATCAGGTGCTGAAAACCGGTGTTCAGGTTTATCAATTCCCGCAGGGCGTCACCTGGGGCGAAGGCCAGACGGCGTACGTCGCTATCGGTATCGCCGCCAGCTCCGATGAGCACCTCGGCCTGCTGCGTCAGCTGACGCATGTGCTGAGCGATGACGCGGTGGCTGAACAGCTGAAAACCGCCACCACCGCGGAAGAGCTGCGTGCGCTGCTGATGGGTGAAAAGCAGAGCGAAGTGCTGAAGCTTGATAACGACACGCTCTCGCTTGACGTGGTTGCCAGTGACCTGGTGACGCTGCAGGCGCTGAACGCCGCACGTCTGAAAGAAGCGGGTGCGGTAGATGCCAACTTTGTGGCGCGCGTGATTAACGAGCAGCCGCTGAACCTGGGCCAGGGTATCTGGCTGAACGACAGCGCGGAAGGCAACCTGCGCAGCGCTATCGCGGTAAGCCGCGCGGCAACGCCATTTACCGTCGGTGACGCTTCTGCTTCGCTGCTGATCTCCGTCGCCATGGCCGATGCTCAGCCGACCGCAGTGCTGAACCGCCTGGTCAATATTCTGCTGGACAACAAAGCTGAACGCCTGCTGAAAGCCGATGCCGCTACGCTGCTGGCGCTGCTGACCAGCGATGAAGCGTTGGCTGAAGACGTGCTGAATGAAGAATTCGTGGTGCGTAACGAACACGGTCTGCACGCCCGTCCGGGCACCGTGCTGGTGAACACCATCAAACAGTTTAACAGTGACATTACCGTCACCAATCTTGACGGCAGCGGCAAACCAGCCAACGGGCGTAGCCTGATGAAGGTTGTCGCGCTGGGTGTTAAAAAAGGTCATCGCCTGCGCTTTACCGCACAGGGTGATGATGCTCGTCAGGCGCTGGACGCTATTGGCGAAGCCATTGCTTCAGGCCTCGGGGAGGGCGCATAAATGAGCAGAAGAGTAGCCACAATTACCTTAAACCCGGCCTATGATTTGGTAGGGTTCACGCCAGAAGTTGAGCGTGGCGAAGTGAACCTGGTGCGTACCACCGGGCTGCACGCGGCGGGTAAAGGCATTAACGTGGCCAAAGTGCTGAAGGACTTAGGCATCGACGTCACCGTAGGTGGTTTCCTGGGCAAAGACAACCAGGATGGTTTTCAGCAGCTGTTCAGCGAACTGGGCATTGCTAACCGTTTCCAGATCGTCCAGGGCCGTACCCGTATTAACGTCAAGCTGACGGAAAAAGATGGTGAAGTTACCGACTTCAACTTCTCTGGTTTTGAAGTTACCCCGTCTGATTGGGAGCGTTTCGTCAATGATTCCCTGAGCTGGCTGGGTCAGTTCGACATGGTGTGCGTGAGCGGCAGTCTGCCAGCGGGCGTGAGCCCTGAAGCGTTCACCGACTGGATGACGCGTCTGCGTAGCCAGTGTCCGTGCATTATTTTCGACAGCAGCCGTGAAGCGCTGGTTGCCGGGCTGAAAGCCGCGCCGTGGTTGGTGAAGCCAAACCGTCGCGAGCTGGAGATCTGGGCTGGCCGCAAGCTGCCTGAAATGAAAGATGTGATTGAAGCGGCCCACGCGCTGCGCGAGCAGGGTATTGCTCACGTGGTGATTTCGCTGGGTGCAGAAGGCGCGCTTTGGGTTAACGCCTCCGGCGAATGGATCGCCAAGCCGCCGTCAATGGAAGTGGTAAGCACCGTAGGGGCAGGGGATTCAATGGTTGGCGGCCTGATTTACGGCCTGCTGATGCGTGAATCCAGCGAGCATACCCTGCGTCTGGCGACCGCCGTTGCAGCGCTGGCGGTAAGCCAGAGCAACGTCGGGATCACCGACCGTACCCAGTTGGCCGCGATGATGGCGCGTGTCGACCTGAAACCTTTTAACTAACAGCGGGAGAGGCGTATGAAAACGCTGCTGATTATCGATGCCAAACTCGGACAGGCTCGCGCTTATATGGCGAAGACCCTGCTGGGTGCGGCGGCGCAGAAAGCGCGCCTGGAGTTCATTGATAACCCGAACGACGCCGACCTGGCGATCGTGCTGGGCACTGCTCTGCCAGCGGATACCGCGCTGGCTGGCAAACAGGTTTACCTTGGCGACATCAACCGTGCAGTTTCCCATCCGGAACTGTTCCTGAGCGAAGCCAAATCCCACGCGTTGCCTTACGAGGCTCCGGCGCAGGCGGAACCAACCGCCAAAGGTGCGGTAAAACGCATTGTGGCGGTCACCGCGTGCCCAACCGGCGTGGCACACACCTTTATGGCGGCTGAAGCCATTGAAACCGAGGCTAAAAAACGCGGCCTGTGGGTGAAAGTGGAAACCCGTGGCTCCGTGGGCGCTGGGAACGCGATTACGCCAGAAGAAGTTGAGCAGGCGGATCTGGTTATCGTGGCGGCGGATATTGAAGTGGATCTGGCGAAATTTGCTGGTAAGCCGATGTATCGCACCACCACCGGCCTGGCGCTGAAGAAAACCGCGCAGGAACTGGACAAAGCAATGGTTGAGGCGAAGCCGTATCAGCCAGCTGGCCAGAGCAAATCCCCGGCGGATTCTGCGAAGAAAGAGAGCGGCGGCGGGGCGTATCGTCACCTGCTGACCGGTGTTTCTTATATGCTGCCAATGGTCGTGGCGGGTGGTTTGTGTATCGCCCTGTCCTTTGCCTTCGGTATCAAAGCGTTTGAAGTGAAAGGCACGCTGGCGGCGGCGCTGATGCAGATCGGCGGCGGTTCAGCCTTCGCGCTGATGGTGCCGGTGCTGGCAGGCTTTATCGCCTTCTCCATTGCTGACCGTCCGGGTCTGACCCCAGGTCTTATCGGCGGTATGCTGGCGGTGAGCGGCGGTTCTGGGTTTATCGGCGGTATCATTGCAGGCTTCCTGGCCGGGTACGTCGCGAAACTTATCAGCACCAAGCTGAAGCTACCGCCAAGCATGGAAGCGCTGAAGCCAATTCTGATAATCCCGCTGGTCTCCAGCCTGATTGTTGGCCTGGCGATGATCTACCTGATCGGCACCCCGGTTGCGGCGCTGCTGAACTGGCTGACCCACTGGCTGCAAACCATGGGTACCGCGAACGCCGTCCTGTTGGGTGCGATCCTCGGTGCGATGATGTGTACCGACATGGGTGGCCCGGTGAACAAAGCGGCATACGCGTTCGGCGTTGGTCTGCTGAGTACCCAAACCTACGCGCCGATGGCGGCGATTATGGCGGCCGGTATGGTTCCACCGCTGGCAATGGGTATTGCCACGCTGATTGCGCGTAAGAAATTCGATCAGGGTCAACGTGAAGGTGGTAAAGCGGCGCTGGTTCTTGGCCTGTGCTTTATCTCCGAAGGGGCGATTCCGTTCGCGGCTCGTGACCCGATGCGCGTCCTGCCTTGCTGTATCGTCGGCGGTGCCGTTACCGGTGCTATCTCGATGGCGGTTGGTGCAAAACTGATGGCACCGCACGGTGGTCTGTTCGTCCTGCTGATCCCTGGCGCTATCACGCCGGTACTGGGTTATCTGGTGGCGATTATCGTGGGTACGCTGGTGGCTGGCCTCTCTTACGCGGTGTTGAAACGCCCGGAAGTCGTCGCTAAACAGGCGTAAGTTTACCTTTATTCGGAAAGGGCAGAGCGATCTCTGCCCTTTTTTTATTTTTCAAATTTGTGTCCTGCCTTTCAATTTTTTCCTCGCTTTCAGTCGCCTGCAATAAAAATTTGTGACTCCCCTCATATCTATTCATTTTCGCGCTTGCGGATGGATTTACTTTATCTAAATCCAGCATATTATGAACATATGTTTGATAATGAACATGTGCTCTAATAAATTTCATTGCGATCAACATCGTTAACGAACTCATTTTTATGGCAATTTATTGCCAGAGGACGTGCTATGCGTGAAAAGGAATACATTGTCACTATTGGCTCTGCCAATATGGACGTGGCAGGATATTCGCATGCTTCTTTAAACTATGCAGATTCCAACCCAGGCAAAATAAAATTCACTCCTGGCGGCGTCGGGCGCAACATTGCACATAATTTGGCACTGCTGGGAAAGGACTCGTGGTTATTAACGGCCGTCGGCAGTGACTTTTATGGTCAATCATTATTAGCCCAGACCAGTCAGCCAGGTGTGCACGTTGATAAATGTCTTATCGTTTCTGGGGAAAATACCTCAAGTTATTTATCTCTGTTGGATAATACTGGTGAAATGCTGGTAGCTATCAACGATATGAGTATCACCGAATATATTTCTGCTGAGTTTTTAGCGCAGCATGCAGATTTTATTCGTGGGGCAAAGGTGATTATTGCTGACTGTAATATCAGCGAAGCGGCGCTGACCTGGGTGCTGGATAACGCTGGCTCCACGCCGGTATTTGTTGACCCAGTTTCAGCCTGGAAGTGCGTCAAAATTCGCGAGCGGTTGGGCAAAATACATACCCTGAAACCGAACCGTCTGGAAGCTGAAACCCTAAGCGGTATCACGCTCTCAGGGCGAGAGGATGTCGGCAAGGTTGCCGCATGGTTCCATGAGCATGGCCTGAATCGCCTGGTGCTTAGCATGGGCGGCGACGGCGTTTACTACAGCGATATTCACGGCGAACACGGTTGGTCACGACCGCTGAAAACCAACGTTATTAATGTTACCGGGGCCGGTGATGCGATGATGGCTGGGCTAGCTTCCTGCTGGGTTGATAACGTGCCGTTTATTGAGTCTGTCCGATTTGCGCAGGGTTGTTCATCAATGGCGCTGTCCAGTGAATATACCAATAACCCTGATCTGTCTATTGCGAACGTTACATCGTTAGTGGAGAACATAGAATGTCTGAATTAACTCTTTCCCCTGAATTATTACAAATTTCACCAGAAGTCCAGGAAGCTTTAAACAGCAAAAAGCCGATTGTTGCACTGGAATCGACCATTATTTCTCACGGCATGCCTTTCCCGCAGAATGCGCAAACGGCGATTGAAGTTGAAGAAACCATTCGCAAGCATGGTGCTGTTCCTGCAACGATTGCGATTATTGGCGGCGTAATGAAAGTCGGCCTGAGCAAAGAGGAAATCGAATTATTAGGCCGCGAAGGGCATAGCGTAACGAAAGTCAGTCGCCGTGATTTACCGTTTGTGGTTGCCGCCGGAAAAAATGGCGCGACCACCGTTGCCTCTACCATGATTATTGCCGCACTGGCCGGTATTAAAGTCTTTGCAACCGGCGGTATTGGCGGTGTTCACCGTGGTGCAGAGCATTCATTCGATATTTCCGCTGATTTACAAGAGTTAGCGCATACCAACGTTACGGTTATTTGTGCAGGCGCGAAATCTATTCTCGACCTCGGCTTAACTACTGAATATCTGGAAACCTTTGGCGTGCCGCTGATTGGTTATCAAACCCAGGCGCTGCCCGCATTTTTCTGCCGCACCAGTCCGTTTGAGGTCAGCATTCGCCTCGATAGCGCGAAAGAAATTGCTCGTGCAATGGCGGTGAAATGGCAGGCCGGTCTGAACGGCGGTCTGGTGGTGGCAAACCCTATTCCAGAACAGTTTGCGATGGCGGAAGAAGCAATCAATGCCGCTATCGATAGAGCGGTGAAGGAAGCGGAAGAGCAGGGCGTTGTGGGCAAAGAGAGCACGCCGTTCCTGCTGGCTCGCGTGGCGGAGTTGACCGGTGGCGATAGCCTGAAATCCAACATTCAACTGGTGTTCAACAACGCGGTGCTGGCTTGTGAAATTGCGAAGGAGTATCAACGCCTCGCATAAACCAACTTCACGGGCAGCGTGCGGTCGCCCGCGAATATCAAACATACCAAAACCTGGCGTTTACGCCGGGTTTCCTGGCATGAAGGGAAATCATTATGGATATAATGAGAAGTCTTGTGGGTATGGTGGTATTACTGGCCATCGCGTTTTTGCTGTCAGTGAATAAAAAGCGCATTAGCCTGCGTACCGTTGGCGCGGCGCTGGTGCTGCAAATTGCCATCGGCGGCATTATGCTCTATTTCCCGCCGGGGAAATGGCTGGTTGAGCAAGCGGCGCTGGGCGTTCACAAGGTGATGTCCTACAGCGATGCGGGCAGCGCCTTTATTTTTGGCTCGCTGGTGGGGCCTAAGATGGATGTACTGTTTGACGGTGCGGGTTTTATCTTCGCCTTCCGCGTGCTGCCCGCCATTATCTTTGTTACCGCACTTATCAGCCTGCTTTACTACATTGGCGTGATGGGGCTGCTGATTCGCGTCCTCGGCGGCATTTTCCAGAAAGCGTTGAACATCAGCAAAATTGAGTCCTTCGTGGCCGTGACCACCATTTTCCTCGGGCAAAATGAGATCCCGGCGATCGTCAAACCGTTTATTCATCGCCTGAACCGCAATGAGCTATTTACCGCAATTTGTAGCGGTATGGCGTCTATCGCGGGGTCGATGATGATTGGCTATGCGGGCATGGGGGTGCCGATTGATTACCTGCTGGCGGCCTCGCTGATGGCTATTCCTGGTGGGATCCTGTTTGCCCGTATGCTGAGCCCGGCAACCGAGGCATCAACCGTCACCTTCGAAAACCTGTCATTTACCGACACACCGCCAAAAAGCATCATCGAAGCCGCGGCGAGCGGGGCGATGACCGGCCTGAAAATTGCGGCTGGCGTAGCGACGGTGGTGATGGCTTTTGTCGCTATTATCGCGCTTATTAACGGCATTATCGGCGGTATTGGTGGCTGGTTTGGTTTCGGTCATGCGACCCTGGAAGGGATTTTTGGCTGGGTGCTGGCGCCGCTTGCCTGGATTATGGGCGTCGACTGGAGCGATGCGACGCTTGCGGGCAGTTTGATCGGGCAGAAGCTGGCGATCAACGAATTTGTCGCCTATCTCAACTTCTCTCCGTACCTGCAAGCCGGCGGTTCGCTGGACGTGAAGACGATTGCGATTATCTCGTTTGCCCTGTGCGGTTTTGCCAACTTTGGCTCTATCGGGGTGGTGGTCGGGGCATTTTCCGCCATTGCGCCTCAGCGAGCGCCGGAAATTGCCCAGCTCGGGATGCGGGCGCTGGCGGCGGCAACGCTCTCTAACCTGATGAGCGCCACCATCGCCGGGCTCTTTATCGGATTGTCATAATTAACGGAACCGTAAAGCCCAGGCGTTATGCCTGGGCGTTTTGCAGTAAGTAGATGGCGTTGTCAGCGGAGAGGGTAGGGTTATTGATGCTGACGCTGGCGCGCGACAGCGCAGCGCAGGCCATGGCGAAATTCGCGCGGTCGCGAAACTCGCTCCCTTCCAGAAAACCGTAAATCAGCCCTGCCATAAAGCCGTCATCGGCACCGAAGCTATCGACAACGGTGTGCGCAGGTGGCGTCAGAACGAACTGCTCGCCATCTTTCTCGCTGCAGAAAACCGACTCATCTTCCAGACAGACAAAAATATGCTGAATGCCCTGTTGATGCAGCGAATTGACGGCCTGAACGCGGTCGGCTGCGGAAACAATAGGCTGGCCCCACAGGATCTCCAGCTCTTTCTGCGTCGGTTTCAGGGTATGAATACGTGAGAACCAGGTCTTGATTTTAGCCGCTTTAAACTCGGATACGGTATCCACGAACACCGGAATATCATCGGCAATGGTAAAGACCCACTCAATGGCTTCCGGCGTCAGGTTACAGTCAGCCAGCACGACGCCCGCGTGGCGAATCAGCTCTCGCGAACCGTTCAACAGCTGTGGCGTGAGCTGCTCAAGAATATGGGTGTCGTTAATGGCCAGCACCGTCTCTTCCTGCTGATTGGCAATGGAGAGATAGGTGGCGGTGCTATGCCCGTGCAGGCGAATACAGCTGGAGATATTCACTCCGGCCTGGCGGGTCTGTTCCAGCAGCGTTTCGCCGTAAAAATCACTGCCGACCGCCGAGATAAGATGCACATCGCGGCCCAGTAACGCCAGGTTGTGGGCAATATTGCGCCCCACGCCGCCGGCTGAACAACGGATGTTACCTGGGTTAGAGGCGGCCTGCGGGTAGTGAATATCTGCAATACCGCGAATATCCATATTGATGGCACCCACCGCCACGCAGTACTCCTGTTCGGTGAGGATATAGCCTTTACCTTTGATCATTCCTTTGCGCATCAGATCCATAATATGCGCCGCCACGCGAGAGCGGCTGATCTGCAAAATATCGGCAATCTCGTTTTGCTGAATCAGCGGATTGCGACGCAGGATCTTGAGTATCTGCTTTTCCCTGTCGTTCATGATTAGGCTTCCACCGTTTCCTGCTGTTGCGCCTTCAGCCACGCAATTTCTTCACCCCAGATATCCGGGTTGGTGGTTTCCAGCACCAACGGGATACCGTCAAAGCGGTTGTCCTGCATGATAAAGCGGAACGCATCGTGGCCGATGTTGCCGAGGCCCAGACTCTGGTGGCGGTCAACGCGACTGCCGAACTCGCTTTTGGCGTCGTTGAGGTGCATGCCGCGCAGATACTGGAAGCCGACAATGCGTTCGAATTCAGCAAAGGTTTCCGCGCAGGCTTCGGTGGTACGCAGGTCGTAGCCCGCGGCAAACGCGTGACAGGTATCGATGCAGACGCCGACGCGAGACTTATCTTCTACGCCGTCAATGATGGCCGCCAGATGCTCGAACTTAAAGCCGAGATTGCTGCCCTGACCGGCCGTGTTCTCAATCACCGCCGTGACGCCTTCGGTTTGTGCCAGCGCGATGTTGATGGATTCGGCAATACGCGCCAGGCACTTATCTTCGTCAATTTGCAACAGGTGGCTGCCCGGGTGGAAGTTCAGCAACGTCAGCCCCAACTGCTGGCAGCGTGCCAGTTCGTCGATAAAGGCTTCGCGGGATTTCTCCAGCGCCTCTTCAACCGGGTGGCCGAGGTTAATCAGGTAGCTGTCGTGAGGAAGAATTTGTGCCGGGGTGTAGTGGTATTTTTCACAGGCGGCTTTGAAGTCGTCGATAACCTCGGTGGTTAACGGCGCGGCGCGCCACTGGCGCTGATTTTTGGTGAACAGGGCGAATGCGGTCGCTTCGATTTCCGCAGCCCGAATTGCGGCGTTTGCCAGGCCGCCCGCGGCGCTGACGTGCGCTCCAATGTATTTCATATCGTTAAACCCGCCATACTCAAAAGGGGGAGTATAGCGGGTTAAAAGCGCTTAGTCGTTGTCGATTATGCCATCACGCTATGGATAGCGTAGTTAATCGCACCGCCGCCAACAATCAGCCAGATGAACAGCACCAGCGCCATCATCAGCGGTTTTGCACCGGCTTTTTTCAGTGCGCTAACGTGAGTGGTCACACCCAGTGCCGCCATGGCCATGGCCAGCATAATGGTGTCCAGCGTAATCAGCATTTGCACCACGCTGTTTGGCAGCAGGTGGAACGAGTTAAAGATGGTGACCACGATAAACATGATGGCAAACCATGGGATCGTGATTTTGCTTTTCTCGGTCGCACCGGCTGGAGCCAGTTGTTTAACGCGAGCGGCCATAAACAGCAGGAACGGTGCCAGCATCATTACGCGCAGCATTTTGGCAATGACCGCTGCGTTTTCCGTTTCTGGCGTTACCGCATGGCCAGCTGCCACAACCTGCGCCACTTCGTGCATGGTGGAACCGATATAGATCCCGTAAGCCTCAGGGCTAAACCAGTGCGCCAGCAGCGGGTACATGGCTGGGTAGATGAAGATAGCCAACGTACCGAAGATAACCACGGTCGCTACCGCGACGGTCACTTTGCTTGCCTCAGCTTTTACGACGGGTTCGGTCGCCAGTACTGCCGCCGCGCCGCAGATACTGCTACCTGCACCAATTAGCCAACTGGTGTGTTTATCCAGACCAAAGACTTTTTGCCCGAGCCAGCAGGCCATCATAAAGGTACTGCAAAGCGTCAGGGCATCGATCACAATCCCACTTACGCCCACGTCTGCAATCTGGGAAAAGGTCAGGCGGAAGCCGTAAAGAATGATCCCCAGACGCAGTAAATGCTGCTTGGCGAACAGTACGCCGCCGTCGCAGGACTGCCAGAGTTTCGGGTAAATCGTGTTACCAATCACCATCCCAAACAGGATGGCCAGCGTCAATGCGCTCATGCCGACGCCTGCAACGGCCGGGATATTGCCGATCCAGACTGCGGCGCCGGTAATCACGGCGGTCAGCGCAAGACCTGGGATAAAATGTTTGATACCGCGATGATGATGCGTTTCTAAGGTGACCTGTGTCATAGCCTTCTCCTTTGTCTGGCTAAAAGAGTACGCCTCGCTGGTTTAAAGATAAAATTGATTATATATTTATAATTAATCGTAATAACTGGTAAGGGCGGCCCAGGCGGGCTGAAGCGCTATGCATATCACGCTGCGGCAGTTAGAAGTTTTTGCAGAGGTACTGAAAAGTGGCTCCACCACCCAGGCATCGCAGATGCTGGCGCTGTCGCAGTCGGCGGTCAGCGCGGCGCTCACCGATCTGGAAGGCCAACTCGGCGTTCAGCTTTTTGACCGCGTCGGTAAACGGCTGGTGGTTAACGAGCACGGCCGTCTGCTCTACCCGCGCGCGCTGGCGCTGCTTGAACAAGCCGGGGAGATAGAACAGCTGTTTCGTGAAGATAACGGCGCGATTCGCGTCTATGCCAGTAGCACCATCGGCAACTATATTCTGCCGGGCATTATCGCTCGCTACCGCAAAGACTTTCCTGCGCTGCCGCTGGAACTGAGCGTGGGTAACAGTCAGGATGTAATTAACGCGGTGGCGGACTTCCGCGTCGATATCGGCCTTATCGAAGGCCCATGCCACTCGGCGGACATTATTGCTGAGCCGTGGCTCGACGATGAGCTGGTGGTGTTCTCCGCGCCAAACAGCGCCTGGTTGTTGGGAGAGGTGACGCTCGAAAAGCTGGCAATGGCGCCGTGGATCCTGCGTGAGAAGGGGTCGGGCACGCGGGAGATCGTCGATTATCTGCTGCTTTCACACCTGCCGCAGTTCCAGATGGGTATGGAGCTTGGCAACTCGGAAGCCATTAAACACGCAGTACGCCATGATCTTGGCATCAGCTGCCTGTCGCGGCGGGTCATTGCCGAACAGCTTGAAGCCGGGACGCTGGTGGAAGTGACCATTCCGCTGCCGACGCTCAGCCGCACGCTGTGGCGCATCCATCATCGGCAAAAGCACCTCTCCAACGCGCTCAAGCGTTTTCTGCACTACTGCGATATCTAAAATCGCCATCGGATGCTTTACTTATAATAAGAGAGCGATCATGAAGCTCTCTTATAACTGCGCATTTCTACCATGATATGCCGGAATCGTCTGTTACAATCGCGCCTCATTTTTTGGATGGATAGCATTTTCACATGGGTTCCGAAACAAAAACCACACAAGCGCCCGCGTTACGTCGCGAACTCAAGGCGCGTCACCTGACGATGATCGCCATTGGCGGTTCCATTGGTACAGGTCTGTTTGTTGCGTCCGGCGCAACCATTTCTCAGGCGGGCCCGGGCGGCGCGCTGTTTTCCTATATTCTGATTGGCCTGATGGTGTACTTCCTGATGACCAGTCTTGGCGAGCTGGCAGCCTATATGCCGGTATCCGGTTCTTTTGCCACCTATGGCCAGAACTATGTGGAAGAGGGCTTCGGCTTCGCGCTGGGCTGGAACTACTGGTACAACTGGGCGGTAACGATCGCCGTTGACCTGGTGGCCGCACAGCTGGTGATGAGCTGGTGGTTCCCGGATACCCCAGGCTGGATCTGGAGTGCGCTGTTCCTGTGCGTCATCTTCCTGCTGAACTACATCTCGGTTAAAGGCTTTGGCGAAGCGGAATACTGGTTCTCGCTGATTAAAGTCGCGACCGTTATCATCTTTATTATCATCGGCATCATGATGATCCTCGGCATCTTCAAAGGTGCGCAGCCGGTGGGCTGGAGCAACTGGACAACCGGCGACGCGCCGTTTGCCGGTGGGTTATCAGCGATGATTGGCGTGGCGATGATCGTCGGCTTCTCCTTCCAGGGTACCGAACTTATCGGTATTGCGGCGGGCGAATCTGAAGATCCAGAGAAGAACATTCCGCGCGCGGTCCGTCAGGTGTTCTGGCGTATCCTGCTGTTCTATGTGTTCGCGATCCTGATTATCAGCCTGATCATCCCTTACACCGACCCAAGCCTGCTGCGTAATGACGTGAAAGATATCTCCGTCAGCCCGTTCACGCTGGTGTTCGAACACGCGGGTCTGCTCTCTGCGGCGGCGATTATGAACGCGGTTATCCTGACGGCGGTGCTGTCGGCGGGTAACTCCGGGATGTACGCTTCTACCCGTATGCTCTACACCCTGGCCTGCGACGGCAAAGCGCCGCGCATCTTCGCGAAGCTCTCCCGTGGCGGCGTGCCGCGTAACGCGCTGTATGCGACAACCGTGATTGCTGGCTTGTGCTTCCTGACCTCAATGTTTGGCAACCAGACCGTTTACCTGTGGCTGCTGAACACCTCCGGGATGACCGGCTTTATCGCCTGGCTGGGGATTGCGATTAGCCATTATCGTTTCCGTCGCGGCTATGTGATGCAGGGTCATGACCTGAATAATCTGCCGTACCGTTCCGGGTTCTTCCCACTGGGGCCAATCTTTGCCTTCGTACTGTGCCTGATCATTACCTTGGGCCAGAACTACGAAGCCTTCCTGGCCGATACCATCGACTGGGGCGGCGTAGCGGCAACCTATATCGGTATTCCGCTGTTCCTGGTTATCTGGTTCGGCTATAAGCTGACCCGCGGTACGCACTTCGTGAGCTATAGCGAAATGCACTTCCCGGAACGCTTCAAGAAATAATCAGCCGTTCGGCATAATGTGAAAACCTCTCTTCGGAGAGGTTTTTTTATGCCTGCCGTCTATGAAGTAGACGCAAATAGTTACTTCTTGACATAACTTTAAATAAACTTAATTGATAATCATTATCATTACGTTTATTATCACGCCTCATATAAATAGATGAAGCCATTTCCACTCCTGATAGATAAAACCTGGAGGGACCAGCCACATCTGCATAAAACAACAGGCCGTCGGTCAACGGCATTGCAGCAGCATTTGTGAGTAAGACCTCTTTGTTTTAATTCAGTATTCACCTCATGGAGATAGGAAATGTTCAGGTTAAACCCCTTGGTTCGGGGCGGGCTTTGTGCGTCCGTAATGTCCCTGGCGCTGCCGGTCAGCGCTGCAGATGATAAAGACGTGATGGTCGTGACGGCGGCTGCCACCGAACAAAGCGTGAAGGATGCGCCCGCGAGTATCAGCGTCATCACCCAGGAAGACCTGCAGCGCAAGCCGGTGCAGAACCTGAAGGATGTGCTGAAAGAGGTTCCGGGCGTTCAGCTCACCAACGAAGGGGATAACCGTCAGGGCGTGAGTATTCGCGGCCTGGACAGCAGCTATACCCTGATTCTTATCGACGGCAAACGCGTCAACTCGCGTAACGTCGTCTTCCGCCACAACGATTTCGACCTCAACTGGATCCCGGTAGACGCTATCGAGCGCATTGAAGTGGTGCGTGGGCCGATGTCTTCGCTGTACGGCTCCGATGCGTTGGGCGGGGTGGTCAACATCATCACCAAAAAGATTGGCGCCAAATGGACCGGCACCGTCACCGCTGACACCACCATTCAGGAACACCGCGACCGTGGCGACACCTGGAACGGCCAGTTCTATACCGCCGGCCCGCTGGTGGACGGCGTGCTGGGCATGAAAGCCTTTGGTAGTCTGGCAAAACGCGAGAAAGACGATCAACAACCCTCCAGCACCAGCGCGACCGGTGAAAGCCCACGTATTGAAGGCTTCACCAGCCGCGATGCCAATGTCGAGTTCGCCTGGACGCCAAACGAGAGCAACGATATCACCGCAGGCTATGGTTTCGACCGCCAGGACCGCGACTCCGATTCGCTCGACCGTAACCGCGTTGAACGCCAGAACTACTCGTTAAGCCACAATGGCCGCTGGGAGTTGGGCAACAGCGAGCTTAAATATTACGGCGAGAAGGTGGTGAATAAGAACCCGGGTAACGCCAGTGAAATCACCTCTGAAAGCAACACCATCGACGGTAAATATGTACTGCCGCTGGGGGCGATTAATCAGTTGGTGACCTTAGGTGGCGAATGGCGTCACGACAAGCTGAGTGACCCGGTTAACCTGACGCGCGGCACCAGCAGCGAAACCTCAGCCAGCCAGTACGCGCTGTTCCTTGAAGACGAATGGCGCATCTTTGAACCGCTGGCACTGACCACCGGTATCCGTATGGACGATCACCAAACCTATGGTGACCACTGGAGCCCGCGTGCGTACCTGGTCTATAACGCGACCGATACCGTGACGGTGAAAGGGGGCTGGGCCACGGCGTTTAAAGCGCCTTCGTTGCTGCAACTGAGCCCGGACTGGGCCACCAACTCCTGTCGCGGCGGCTGCCGAATTGTCGGTAGCCCGGACCTGAAGCCGGAAACCAGCGAGAGCTATGAAATCGGCCTCTACTATCAAGGGGAAGAGGGCTGGCTGGAGGGCGTGCAGGCGAACGTGACCACCTTCCAGAACGATATCGACGACATGATTAACATCAGCCGTACGCGCGATAAAAATGCAGCGCCGGGCTATCCGAACTTTGTCGGCTTCGATAACGGCGTGCCGGTGTTTGCCTACTACAACGTCAACAAAGCGCGTATCCGCGGCGTGGAGTCCGAGCTGAAGGTACCGTTTGGTGACGACTGGAAGGTGACGCTGAACTACACCTATAACGACGGTCGAGACCTGAGCAACGGTGGTGACAAGCCGCTGCAGGAGCTGCCGTTCCACACCGGTAATGGCCGCGTGGACTGGAGCCCGATTCAGGACTGGACGTTCTATCTGGCGGGAAGCTACACCGGTAAGCAGCGTGCTACCACGGCAACCTCGAAAACGCCGGGCGGCTATACCACCTGGGATATCGGCGGGGCATGGCAGGCGACCAAAGACGTTAAGCTGCGCGCGGGCGTGCTCAACGTGGGGGATAAAGACCTGAATCGTGATGACTACAGCTATAACGAAGACGGTCGTCGCTACTTTATGGCGGTGGATTACCGCTTCTAAACCTGTGCAAAACCCGGCGGCGCTGACGCTTGGCCGGGCTACATACGAGGGTAGCCCGGGCGAGCGCAAGCGACCCCGGGAAACTGGCCCGAAAAGCGCAACGCCATCGGGCCTTTTATTACCAGTAGCTCTGCCAGTTCTGCGTCGCGCGCACCATCGCTTCCATCAGGAAATAATCCCCCCAGCTACAGCACTCGTCCACGCCAATCCCGCCTTTAAAGTAATAGACCGAATGCTTAAGCAGCCCCTGGCCCGGCGTATGCTCGCGGTTAATGTAACCGTCGATCATATTGCCAATCATCCGTAGTGCTATGGTTTCATAGCTCTCGCGATCCGGATGTGTGACTGGCAGATGTTTAACCAGCTCCAGTAGGGCGCAGGCTACAATCGCCGCCGCTGAACTGTCGCGCTCGCTGGCAGGATCGGTCAGCGCCAGATCCCAATAGCAAATGAGATCCTCCGGCAGCCGGTTCAGGTAGTAATTCGCCAGCGTCTGGCTCAGCGCCAGCAGGCGTTCATCGCCGGTGTGCAGGTAGTTCAGCAGGAAACCGTACACGCCCCACGCCTGGCCGCGCGCCCAGCATGAATCGTCGGAGAAGCCCTGATGGGTGTTGCCAAAGCGCGGCTCGCCGGTTTCCACGTCCATATACCAGGTATGGAAGGTCGAACCGTCTTCACGCACGATATGGCGGCGCGCCCGCTCAATGTGCTGCTTTGCCGCCTCGGCGTAGCGCGGGTCGCCGCTGGCCGCGCTGGCTTCATACAGCAGCGGCAGGTTCATGTTGCAGTCGATGATCATGCGGCCCTGCTGCTCAGGGTTATTCAGCTCGCCCCATGCCTGAATAATCCCAGCTTTCTCGTTGTAGCGCTCCATCAGCGCCTCGGCGGCGAGCAAGGCGATGTAGCCCGCTTCACGGTTGCCGGTCAGGCGTTCGCCCGCCACGCAGGAGAGGCTATAAAGAAAGCCCAGATCGTGATGGTTGGTGTGGTCGCGGTTAATAATCCGCTGGCCGAAGGAGTGGATATGCTGTTCCGCCAGCGTGCGGTAGCGCTCAAGTCCCGTCCACTCATAGGCCAGCCACAGCTGCCCGGTCCAGAAGCTGGTGGTCCATTCGACGTTATCAATAATCGGATAGACCCCGTTTTTACAGGCTGCATCCGGGAAGCGAGTGCCGAAATAGTCGGCGTTGTCATCAATTGCCTTCAGCAGCGCGGGCATCGCCCCGCGAATTTTACGGCCAATCTCTTCACGTTCGCCCGGTTTCAGGGTGTGTAAGGCGAGCGGTTCTTTTCTGATCTGTTCAGACATCATGCTGGCATATTCCCGTTTTAATTCAGCGCTTGCTGCTTGATTTCCTGTTCTACAGCGCTTTTTTTATGGCTGTAGCAGGTCGATAAGGTGAGGGCTGAGACGCCGGTGAACACCAGGGCGATAATGCCCATGATGAGATAGGTGTGCTCGAAGCCGATGGTTTGATAGGCGTAACCCGCCGGTGGCGCGACAACGATAGAACCGACGTAGATCATCGCCTGGTAGCCCAGCAGATACATGGTGGCGTTAACGCGTTTGTCGAAATGCTCGGCAATGTATTTGAAGACCGACACCAGAATCAGGGCAATCTCAATACCGTAGAGCGGCTTGACGAGGCAGATAACCAGCGGGTCGTTAGTCATGCCGGAGATAATCAGGCGCAGGCTGATCACCAGCCCGGTGAGCAGCATGCCCTGCTTGGCACCGATGCGGTTGATAATGGCCGGTACTAGCATCATGCCGAAGAATTCAGCGGCGGACTGCGCGGTGCTCATATAGCCGAACATCGCGTTGCCTTCCTCTTTGGTGGTGAAGAAGGTGACGAAGTAGCGTGAGAACTGCTGCTCGGCGATAAACATCATCCAGGCCACGCCTGCAATATAGAGCGCAAACATCCAGAACTTGCGGTTTTTCAGCAGGTTCAGCACGTCGGTAATGACGATTTTCTCTTTTGATAAAACGTTATTCTCTTCTTTGCCGAAGTGGTCCACCTTGAGCGTCAGCAGCACGGCAAACATGCATAGGGCTGACACGCTGCTGATGGCGAAGTTGATTTTTGGCGAAATGTTGTAGAGGAAGCCAGAGAAGGAGGAGGCGGTCGCCCAGCCGAGCGCCGCCCACATGCGAATACGGCCAAACTCCATGTTATACAGGCGGCTGAAGCGATCGACGTAGGACTCTTCCGCCGCCACGCCCGCGTACCAGCCGAGGCTAAAGAACAGCGCGCCGACAATCATGCCGGTGATGAAATGCGTTTGCAGCAGCGGCAGGTAGATCCAGATATAGAACGGTGCCATCAGCGCTGAGACGATGCAGACAAAATAGAGCAGATGCTTCTTCATGCCGATTTTGTCCATGATGTAACCGTACACCGGCTTAATCACCACCGCGAAAACACCGTTCACCGCGAAGACGGTGCCGATATCCACGGCATCAAGCCCCGCTTTATCACCAAGCCAGATGGCGTACAGGCCGAAGCTTGCCGCCCAGGTAAAGGTAAACAGAAAAACAAAGAGACTGAGTTTTATATACGCCGAACGTGTCGACTGAATCATCGTGGTCATTGCGGTCTCCGCCGTTATCCAGAGGTCAGGGTTATTTTAGGGTGAGCGTCAGGTCGTTCACGGTTAACTGCTGTGTCGTCACATTAAAATGCAATGGCCCCGGCAGCTCACGCACTGCACCCGGGTCGGCGCTGACGTAACAGGCGAGCCAGTGGGTTCCGGCGCTAAGCTGTGCGCGCAGACAGGGGATAGTGGCAGGTGCGGCGTACAGCAAATTGCTGTTTGGCGGCGTGGTGACGATGAACGGTTGGCGGCTGTCGGTCAGACCCACCATCCGGCTGTAGTGGTGTGTGGTTTCAAGGGTGACGCTGTTGTCGGTAACGGTCTGGCGCATTTGCTGGTGGCAATTAGCGGCAAACCCGCCTTCAACGCACTCCAGCGTTCGCGGCGTGTGTACGCGGTGCACGCGCACGTGGCCTTCCTGCAGCGCAACCAGCCAGGTACTGACGGTCACATCGGCCCACGGACGCCATTCGCTGCGTACCCAGTCATCCGTTACCTCAGCGATGTCGCACTCGCGGCGGCCGCGATAGTAGTCATCGCCGTTGCTGAACAGCAGCATGGAATCTACCGCCGCATGGCTCAGGCCAAAGCGCCCGCGCTCGAGGGTAAAACCAAACTGGCTGGAGTAGGCGAATTTGCAGTACTTCTGCTCGAAGTTGACGAAGTTGTTTTTGTCGAACTGACCGGACATCAGCATCCACGCGTGGCGCTGTTCATCGCTGTGGACGATGATTTGCCCGGCTTCGGGAACAGGGTGAACGGTATCCAGCGTCGGCAGCGGTTCGCAGGCGGCCTGCCAGAAGGCGCTCTCTTCCGGCAGCGCCAGAATCAGCATCGCTTTCAGTGCCCAGTAAGGGGAGCCGGGGCTGTTGTAGTCCTCGGCCATAATCAGGTTTGGATAGCTGTAGCCAATGGTGAACAGGCCATCGGCGCCGATAAACGGCTTATCGAGCCAGCCTTCAAGGTGGCGCAGAATCAGCCCCTTCACTACGCCCGGGGTAAAGACCTCCAGTTCGGTAAAGGCGACCGCGCTCCAGAACGCGACCTGCACAAAGCGGTAGGTCAGGCTGCGGCCAAACGGAATCCCCTCGCCGTTAGCAGCAAAGTAATAGGCGTAATCTTTGGCAAACTGCTGGGCGCGCTGGCGATAGCGCAGGCAGCGCTCGGGGTCGACATCCTGCATAAAGTGGCTGTAGATCAGGCCATAAAAATGGAAGGCGCTGGAGATGTAATAGTCGCGCGGTTTGCCCGCACCGTCGCTGTACCAGCCGTTGCCGAGCCAGAAGGGCTCAATGGCGTCGAGATGACGATTGATGACCGCCATGTCGTAGGGGCGTCCGACGCATTTCAGCCCCAGTTGGATCAGCACCGGGAAGAAGTGCCAGTTATTGTCCGGCACCGCAACGTCTGCGCTCTGGCTGAGCCAATGGGTGAGGTTATCCTGCTCTTTGGCTGAAAGTGATGACCACAGCTTACCGTTAGGCAGCGCGAGGCCAAGGCTAAAGGCCGCCATTTCCACGCAGCGCTGGTCGTTGTCGCCTACATCGCCCCAGTATCCCGCATGCTGCGGGTTGCTGCCGTTACGCACTCCAGTGACGAAAGCGTCGTGCCACGCCGGCACGCTGCCGCCGCTCACCAGCGGAAACAGTCCCCACATCAAGCGAACAAAACCCTCCATTCCGGCGACATCGTCCGGGTATTGCGCAGCGGTATCGCCCGCATGAAGTTGCGTGCAGTCTGCCGATAAACGGGGAACTGCCGCCGCTATCCAACCCTCGACTAATGCACCGTATTCTTGTTTCGTCCGCATGATGAAATCCCGTTTCAGTTTGTTGATGGCGGACGAATAATAGGAATTTGGCGTGGTTGGCAAATGTGATTACGCTCTTATTTTTAAGCATGAAGGGTAATTAAAAATAATTTTATGGCGTAATTTGGCGCAAAAGTTTTATTACGATGATGAAAGTTTAAGTTTATTAACATGTGGGGCTGGCGCAGTGGCACATTCACAACCTACGGAAGACACTACCTATCTCGAGCAGATTCATCTCAACGATAAATCTATCTATTTCAACCGGATGCAGAATCTTCCCGCTAACTATTACCACTGGCACCAATGCGCGGAGATCCTCACCGTTTCACGGGGCGTGGGTATCGCGCTGATGGAGCATCAGCAATATACGGTGAAGCCGGGGCGGCTGTTTATTTTCCCGCCGGGCAAGCTGCACAAGGTCTACGTCGAGCAGAGTGAGCGCAACCTCTATCACCGCACCACGCTGCACTTTAACCCGTCGTTGATTGAGCCCTGGCTGCGGGATTTTCCTCGTCAGCAGATGCTGTTGCGCCATCTCTGCGGACGCGGCGAAAAGGCGAGGGTGTTTGACGTTGGCGACCTGCAGCCGGTGATTGAAACGCTGTTACAGCGTTTTGAAACCTTAACGCATGAAGAAAACTGGAGCACCAGCGACAGCGCGTTTTTAATTATGCAGCTGATTAGCCTGCTGCCACAGCAAGAACAGGCGGTGGGGCATAACACCTTCTCATCGACGATTATCCGCTGGCTGGAGAATCACTATCATGAACGCTGTTCGTTAGAGGAGATTGCCGCCGTGATGGGCTGCTCGCGCGGGCATACTTCGCGGCGATTTCATGATGAAACCGGCGGGACGATTCAGGAATATTTGATGATGCGGCGCATTCGCCAGGCCTGCGAGCTGTTGCTGCACTCACAGCATTCAGTGAGGGAGATTGCCGAAAGGGTCGGCTTTACCGAATACGCGTGGTTTATTACCTGTTTTCGCAAGAATATGGGGAAAACGCCGTTGCAGTATCGCAAGGCGTATCCGTACACGTTGCCGGAGAGGTAGCCCGGATGAGGCGCGTAAGCGCCGACACCGGGACCATCATTATTTCAATAGATACTCGGCGTGGAAACGCAGGTGATCTTCAATAAACGTGGCAATAAAGTAATAGCTATGGTCGTAACCCGGCTGAATGCGCAGGGTGAGCGGCCAGTCTTTCTGCCGTGCTGCCTCGGCGAACACCGCAGGCTGGAGCTGGTCGGCGAGGAACTGGTCGTTATCGCCCTGGTCAATGAGCATCGGGATAGCATGCTCCGCCTGACTTGCCAGCAGCAGCTCGGTGCTGTCCCACTCTTTCCAGCGAGCAACGTCATCGCCCAGATAGGCGCTAAAGGCTTTCTGCCCCCACGGCACCCGGCTTGGGTTGACGATCGGCGCGAAGGCCGACGCGCTGCAATATTTGCCCGGATTTTTGAGCGCTAGCATCAGCGCACCGTGGCCGCCCATGGAGTGGCCGCTAATCGCGCTGCGTGCGCTCACGTTGAACTGTGCCTGGATAAGCGCCGGGAGCTCATCGCACAGATAATCATACATCCTATAGTGCGCGGCCCACGGGGATTCGGTGGCGTTCAGGTAGAAGCCTGCGCCCTGGCCGAGATCGTAACCGGCATCGTTGGCAACGCCGTCGCCGCGTGGGCTGGTATCGGGCATTACCAGCACAATGCCCAGTTCAGCGGCAACCCGCTGCGCCCCGGCTTTGGTGGTGAAGTTCTCATCGTTACAGGTCAGGCCGGACAGCCAGTACAGCACCGGTGGCGGCGTTTTTTTCCCTTCCGGAGGTAAAAACAGACTAAAGGTCATCGGGCAATTTAGCGTGGCAGAATGGTGCTGCCAGCGCTGCTGCCAGCCGCCATAACAGCGGTGCTCTTCAAGCATTTCCATGCGGGCTCCTCGCGGTTTTGGTCAAAATATATCAGTCCATCATACAGATAATTCATCGGCGGTGAGTAACTTTCACTTCCGCATAACATCCACATGTTGCATCATAAAGATAACTTTACATTTACATCCGGGGCGTTCATGCCGGTACGTATTGCGCTAAGTGGGTTTCTGGTACTGGTAGTGGCGATGGGGATAGGGCGCTTCGCGTTTACCCCACAGGTGCCGTTGATGATCGGCGAAGGCGAGCTGACGCTGACCAGCGCCGGGCTGGTCGCCGCGCTGAACTATCTGGGGTATCTGGTTGGCGCGTGGGATGCCATGCGCGCCCATCGCGGTGTGGAAATGCGTCTCTATTTAGGGATTGTGGGCGCCGTTGCGCTGACTTTTCTCTCGGCGCTGGCGGATAACGCCTGGCTGCACGGCGCGCTGCGTTTTGTCATTGGCTGCATGAGCGGCTGGGCAATGGTGCTGACGGCGGCGTGGGTTAACGAACGGCTGGCGCGCTATGCGAGACCTGGCCTCAGCGCGGCGGTATTTGCCGGGCCGGGCGCCGGTATTGCGCTAAGCGGTTTGCTCGGCGTGTTTATTCATGCACAGTCGCTGAGCGCGGCGGCGGGCTGGCAGCTTTATGGCGTACTGGCACTGCTGCTGGTGGCGTTGATTGGCCGCTGGCTGCCGCGTCCGGGTGAACTGCACCGCAGCGGCGAAAAGCCCGAGCCGCTGACTTTAACCACTAATCTGAAACGGCTGGTGTGGAGCTATAGTCTGGCAGGCTTCGGCTATATCCTGCCCGCTACCTTTTTATCGCAGATGGCGAGCCATCGCTTTCCTGAGAGCCTGTTTGCGCAGTTTATCTGGCCGATTTTCGGTCTGGCGAGCGTTATGGGTATTGGCTTGAGTATCGCCATGCGTGGGGTAGGTCACGCGCATCAGCGTCTGGCCGTCGTACTGTGGCTTCAGGGGCTGGGCGTACTGCTGGCCTGGCTGCTACCGGGGATGAGCGGGCTGGTGTGCGGCGCGCTGCTGGTCGGCGGCGGTGCAGCTGTCGCTGCTGTATGGCCGCGAACTCGCGCCAAAACACGCGCGCTATATGGCCGGACTGCTGACCACCGGTTACGCCGTTGGGCAATTAGTGGGACCGATGACCTCGGCAATATCCACCTGGCTCACCCAACGGCTGGAGCCCGCGCTGGGCATTGCCGCCGTGGCCTTACTGATTGGCGGAGCGCTGGTCTGGCGTCCGCAGGTTGAAAGAGAATAACGATTGCAATAATTATCGCGACGAATACTGGATTCTGTGCGTCGCCTCACGCACAATGAGTGCAAACTTTGCACCGAAAAAGCAAAGCGCCACACCTGCAGGAGAATAAACGATGTCATCACTGAGTAAAGAAGCGGTCCTGGTTCATGAAGCGCTGGTCGCCCGTGGCCTGGAAACGCCGCTGCGCCCATCGGAGCGCGAAATGGATAATGAAACCCGTAAGCGTCTGATCACCGGGCATATGACTGAGATTATGCAGCTGCTGAATCTCGATCTGAGTGATGACAGTCTGATGGAAACGCCGCATCGCATTGCCAAAATGTATGTCGATGAGATTTTCTCCGGGCTTGATTACGCTAATTTCCCGAAAATTACCGTCATTGAAAACAAAATGAAGGTCGACGAAATGGTGACGGTGCGCGATATCACCTTAACCAGCACCTGCGAACACCATTTTGTCACCATCGACGGTAAAGCGACCGTGGCCTATATCCCGAAAGATTCGGTGATTGGTCTGTCGAAAATCAACCGTATCGTGCAGTTCTTCGCTCAGCGCCCACAGGTGCAGGAGCGTCTGACGCAGCAGATTCTGACCGCGCTGCAAACTTTGCTCGGTACCAACAACGTGGCGGTTTCTATTGACGCGGTGCATTACTGCGTGAAAGCGCGTGGCATTCGTGATGCGACCAGCGCCACCACCACAACCTCGCTGGGCGGCCTGTTTAAGTCCAGCCAGAATACCCGCCAGGAGTTCTTGCGCGCGGTACGTCACCACAATTAATTGACCAACGGAGCAGGGTACATGGAGCGAAACGTCACGCTGGATTTTATTCGTGGCGTAGCCATACTGGGTATCCTGCTGCTGAACATCAGCGCCTTCGGCTTGCCGAAGGCCGCCTATCTTAACCCTGCCTGGTACGGCGAAATTACCTCTCGCGATGCCTGGACGTGGGCCATTCTTGACCTGTTTGCGCAGGTGAAATTCCTCACCCTGTTTGCGCTGCTGTTTGGTGCAGGTCTTCAGCTATTGCTACCGCGCGGTTCACGCTGGATCCAAAGCCGTCTGACGCTGCTGGCGCTGCTTGGGTTTATCCACGGGCTACTGTTCTGGGACGGCGACATTTTGCTGGCCTATTCGCTGGTGGGGCTGGTTTGCTGGCGGCTGGTGCGCGACGCGCGTGAAGTGAAAGCATTATTCAACACCGGCGCGATGCTGTACGTGATTGGCGTGGCCGTGCTGCTGTTACTTGGGCTGATTGCCGATAACGGACAAAGCCGTTCATGGGTGCCGGATGCTTCAAGCCTGCTCTACGAACATTACTGGAAGCTGAATGGCGGAATGGAAGCCATCACTAACCGCAGCGATATGCTGTCGGCGAACCTGCTGGCGCTCGGTGCGCAGTACGGCTGGCAGCTGGCGGGCATGATGCTGATGGGCGCGGCGCTGATGCGCTGCGGCTGGCTGAAAGGGCAGTTCAGCCACCGCCACTATCGTCGCTGCGCGGCGGTGTGTATTTCGCTTGGTATGCTGATTAACCTGCCGGCGATTGCCGCCCAGTGGCATCTCGACTGGGACTATCGCTGGTGTGCGTTCCTGCTGCAGGCGCCGCGTGAAATCAGCGCGCCTATCCAGACGCTGGGCTATGCGGCGCTGGCCTACGCTTACTGGCCGCAAATCAGCCGTAGCCGGCTGGCGGCGGCGGTGGTCTGCGTCGGGCGCATGGCGCTCACCAACTATCTTCTGCAAACGCTTATCTGCACCACGCTGTTCTATCACTTCGGCCTGTTTATGGAATTCGATCGCCTGACGCTGCTGGCGTTTGTCGTTCCCATCTGGCTGGTCAACCTCGCGTTCTCGCTGCTGTGGCTGCGCTATTTCCGTCAGGGGCCGGTTGAATGGCTCTGGCGACAATTGACGGCAAAAGCGTCAGGTGTGTCATTTCGCGGCACATTTAGATAACGATCCAGATCACAACCATTAACAAAATGGATGTAACCGTTTCCAACCCTGTGACCTCACTCACGTAGTTGCCGCAAGCTCGCTGCCAGAATAGCGCTCACGCTGGACATAGGGGGTGTATCGTGAACTGCAGCAATTTTCAACCGGGCGGTGTGTATGGTCACCATTCGTGATGTCGCCCGCCAGGCGGGCGTCTCCGTTGCCACCGTTTCGCGGGTGCTGAACAACAGCGCGCTGGTCAGCCATGAGACGCGCGACATGGTGATGAAAGCGGTGTCAGCGCTGGGCTATCGCCCGAACGCCAACGCGCAGGCGCTGGCTACGCAGGTCAGCGATACCATTGGCTGCGTGGTGATGGATGTGTCCGACGCCTTTTTTGGTGCGCTGGTCAAAGCGGTGGATACCGTCGCCCAGCAGCATCATAAATATGTTCTTATCGGCAATAGCTACCACGAAGCAGAAAAAGAGCGTAACGCCATTGAGGTGCTGATTCGTCAGCGCTGTAGCGCGTTAATCGTCCATTCAAAAGCCTTAAGCGATCGTGAACTGAGCGAGTTTATGGCGCAGATGCCCGGCATGGTGCTCATCAACCGCATCGTTCCCGGCTATGCCCATCGCTGCGTCTGCCTTGATAACGTCAGCGGTGCGCTGATGGGGACGCGAATGCTGCTCAATCATGGTCATCAACGTATTGGTTATCTCGCCTCCAGCCACCGCATTGAAGATGATGATATGCGGCGGGAAGGGTGGGCGCGTGCGCTGCTGGAGCAGGGAATTGTGGCACCCGATAGCTGGGTCGGCACCGGCTCGCCGGATATGCAGGGCGGGGAAGCGGCGATGGTTGAGCTGCTCGGACGCAATGCCGGGCTGACGGCAGTGTTTGCCTATAACGACAATATGGCGGCCGGGGCGCTTAGCGCGCTTAAAGATAACGGCATTGCCGTGCCGCAGCAGGTGTCGGTCATTGGCTTTGATGATATTCCCATCGCCCGCTATACCGACCCGCAGCTGACAACTATCCGCTACCCGATTGTTTCTATGGCAAAACAGGCCACGGAACTGGCGCTGTTAGGGGCGGCAGGAAAGCTTGACGGCGAAGCAACGCACTGCTTTATGCCGACCTTGGTTCGCCGCCATTCGGTGGCGCAACGGCAATTTGTGCATCCCATCACGAACTGATTTGTTAGCTCGATGTAACCGTTTTCAATCTGTGAGTAAATTCACAGATTGTTAACATCGGCATAGCTATGATGGCAGCGTTTATCAGGCTGAAACATGATGTAACGGTGATTAATCACTTTTTATAACGTATTCCAGCTGCAAAAACAGTTTAGAACGTAATCTGGATTGTTACTCAACACGGAAGAACAAATTTTTATCAGTGAATTTCGTCGAGCAGTAACATTCCGTTAACGCTGCCCGCCGATTATTTTCACCCGAACTACCCTGCATAATAAAACCGGAGATACCATGAATAAGAAGGTGTTAACCCTGTCTGCCCTGATGGCCAGCATGTTTTTCGGTGCAGCAGCTCACGCTGCCGATACGCGTATTGGTGTGACAATTTATAAATACGACGACAACTTTATGTCCGTTGTGCGTAAAGCTATCGAGAAAGATGCGAAAACCGCGCCGGACGTTCAGCTGCTGATGAACGACTCCCAGAACGACCAGTCCAAGCAGAACGACCAGATTGACGTGCTGCTGGCAAAAGGCGTGAAAGCGCTGGCAATTAACCTGGTTGACCCAGCGGCGGCGGGCACGGTTATTGAAAAAGCGCGCGGCCAGAACGTGCCGATCGTCTTCTTCAACAAAGAACCTTCTCGTAAAGCGCTGGATAGCTATGACAAAGCGTTCTACGTCGGTACTGACTCTAAAGAGTCCGGTATTATCCAGGGCGACCTGATTGCTAAACACTGGGCGGCGAACCCGAACTGGGACCTGAACAAAGACGGCCAGATTCAGTTCGTTCTGCTGAAAGGCGAACCGGGCCACCCGGATGCTGAAGCGCGTACCACCTACGTTATCAAAGAGCTGAACGACAAGGGCCTGAAAACCCAGCAGCTGGCGTTAGATACCGCAATGTGGGATACCGCTCAGGCTAAAGATAAGATGGACGCATGGCTGTCCGGCCCTAACGCCAACAAAATTGAAGTCGTTATCGCCAACAACGATGCGATGGCAATGGGTGCGGTAGAAGCGCTGAAAGCACACAACAAATCTTCCATCCCAGTATTCGGCGTTGATGCCCTGCCAGAAGCGCTGGCGCTGGTGAAATCCGGTGCGATGGCCGGTACCGTGCTGAACGATGCGAACAACCAGGCGAAGGCGACCTTCGATCTGGCGAAAAACCTCGCGGCCGGTAAAGGTGCTGCTGATGGTACCAACTGGAAGATCGAGAACAAAATCGTCCGCGTTCCTTACGTTGGCGTAGATAAAGACAACCTTAGCGAATTCACCGGTAAGTAATCTTTAAATATATAGGGCGCGCATTTGTGCGCCCTATAAATACTGACGCAGAAATATCGCAGCCAGGTATATATATGGACAACAATAATAGAGAGCCGTCTGGTGAATTCTTGTTGGAAATGAGCCAGATCAACAAGTCATTTCCGGGCGTAAAAGCACTCGATAATGTTAACCTGAAAGTTCGTCCGCACTCGATCCATGCATTAATGGGCGAGAACGGTGCGGGCAAATCAACGTTATTAAAATGTCTATTTGGGATCTACCAAAAAGATTCCGGCAGTATTCTCTTCCAGGGCAAAGAGATTGATTTCCATTCTGCTAAAGAAGCATTGGAGAATGGTATTTCGATGGTTCACCAGGAACTTAACCTGGTATTACAACGCTCGGTCATGGACAACATGTGGTTAGGTCGTTACCCAACCAAAGGCATGTTTGTCGATCAGGACAAAATGTATCGCGATACTAAAGCCATCTTTGATGAGCTGGATATTGATATCGACCCGCGTGCGCGCGTCGGTACGCTGTCCGTTTCGCAGATGCAGATGATTGAAATTGCTAAAGCCTTCTCCTATAACGCGAAAATCGTGATTATGGATGAGCCAACGTCATCGCTGACGGAAAAAGAGGTAAACCACTTGTTTACCATCATCCGTAAGCTGAAAGACCGTGGCTGCGGCATCGTCTATATCTCGCACAAGATGGAAGAGATTTTCCAGCTGTGTGATGAAATCACCGTTCTGCGCGACGGGCAGTGGATTGCCACCCAGCCGCTGGAAGGGCTGGATATGGACAAGATCATCGCCATGATGGTGGGCCGTTCGCTGAACCAGCGTTTCCCGGACAGGCAGAACGAGCCGGGCGAAGTCATCCTCGACGTGCAGCACCTGACGTCCCTGCGTCAGCCGTCGATTCGCGACGTGTCGTTCCAGCTGCGCAAAGGGGAGATCCTCGGCATCGCCGGGCTGGTGGGCGCTAAGCGTACCGATATCGTGGAAACGCTGTTCGGCGTGCGCGAAAAATCGGGCGGCACGATTACCCTGCACGGTAAGAAAATCAACAACCATAGCGCCAACGAAGCGATAAATAACGGTTTTGCGCTGGTCACCGAAGAGCGCCGCTCAACCGGTATTTATGCCTACCTTGATATTGGATTTAACTCATTAATCTCGAATATCAAGAGCTATAAAAACAAAGTGGGCCTGCTGGATAACTCCCGCATGAAGAGCGACACCCAATGGGTTATCGACTCGATGCGCGTGAAAACGCCAGGGCATCACACGCAAATTGGTTCGTTATCCGGTGGTAACCAGCAGAAAGTGATTATTGGACGTTGGCTGTTAACCCAGCCTGAAATCCTGATGCTGGATGAACCAACCCGTGGTATCGACGTTGGTGCAAAATTTGAAATTTATCAATTAATCGCCGAACTGGCGAAGAAAGATAAAGGGATCATTATTATTTCTTCAGAAATGCCAGAGCTGCTGGGTATTACTGACCGCATCCTTGTCATGAGTAATGGCCTGGTTGCCGGGATTGTAGAAACGAAAACCGCAACGCAAAACGAAATTCTCCGTCTTGCGTCATTGCACCTTTAATTTCAGGGGCTCGACATGAGTGCGTTAAATAAAAAAAGCTTTCTCACTTATCTGAAAGATGGCGGTATTTACGTTGTTCTTTTGGTTCTGCTGGCTATTATTATTATCCAGGACCCGACTTTCTTAAGTTTGTTGAACCTTAGTAATATCCTGACTCAGTCTTCTGTGCGTATTATCATCGCCCTCGGCGTGGCGGGTCTGATTGTTACCCAGGGTACCGACCTGTCGGCAGGTCGCCAGGTTGGCCTCGCGGCGGTGATTGCAGCGACGCTGTTACAGTCGATGGAGAACGCCAACAAGGTCTTCCCTGAGATGGCAACCATGCCAATCTTCGTGGTAATGATTATTGTCTGCGCTATTGGCGCGGTGATTGGCCTGATTAACGGGATTATCATTGCTTACCTGAACGTGACGCCGTTTATCACCACGCTGGGCACGATGATCATCGTTTACGGTATCAACTCCCTGTACTACGACTTCGTGGGCGCATCGCCGATTTCTGGCTTCGACGGCGGCTTCTCGACATTCACGCAAGGGTTTATCGCGCTGGGTAGTTTCCGCTTGTCGTACATTACCTTCTACGCGCTGATTGCCGTTGGCTTTGTCTGGATCCTGTGGAACAAGACTCGCTTTGGTAAAAACATCTTCGCTATCGGCGGTAACCCGGAAGCAGCGAAGGTTTCCGGCGTGAACGTTGCTCTGAACCTGCTGGTGATTTATGCGCTGTCCGGCGTGTTCTATGCCTTCGGCGGGATGCTGGAAGCAGGGCGTATCGGCTCGGCAACCAACAACCTCGGCTTTATGTATGAACTGGATGCGATTGCCGCCTGCGTGGTTGGCGGGGTGTCATTCAGCGGCGGCGTCGGTACCGTACTGGGCGTGGTGACCGGTGTGATTATCTTCACCGTTATCAACTACGGCCTGACCTATATCGGCGTGAACCCGTACTGGCAGTACATCATCAAGGGCGGGATTATTATCTTCGCCGTGGCGCTGGACTCCCTCAAGTACGCACGTAAGAAGTAAAAGACCACCTTCTTAGAAGGTGGCTTTTTAGAATGCCCCCTGTAAGGGGGGCTATTGTCACTTCCCGCTTACTACTCTAACAATTCCATCTGCTGTTCATGCGTTTGTTCCGTTTTCTCCTGATGCCGCACATATCGCCTGATAATTTCCTCGTTCACACCGACTGTATCTACAAAGTATCCACGTGACCAAAAGTGGTTACCCCATAGCTTTTTTCGTATATGTGGAAAACGATTGTAGAGCCTGATAGCGCTGCGGCCTTTCAGATGCCCCATCAGAGTTGATATCGAGATTTTAGGTGGGACGATTACTACAAGATGTACATGATCTGGCTGAATATTTAGCTCCAGAACCTCACAGTCTTTTATTCCACAGAGAATGTAGATTGTCCTGTAAAGTTCCTTACCCAACTTATCTTTCAGGATCCTGAAGCGGTACTTTGGCGTCCAGACTATGTGGTATTTGCAACGCCAATATACATGTGATGAACTCCTGTAAAGCCCCATGTCGGTTTGTCTCCTTTTACTTGTGGTGAGTAAGCAGAGATATTCCGGCATGGGCATTCTTCAGGCTATAGCCTTACAGGATCAATCACCACCTCCCTAGGAGGTGGTTTAGGGGTGACAATAAAAAGAAGCCCGGCGAAATGCCGGGCTTTTACGTTGTAGCCCGGCCAAGCGCAGCGCCGCCGGGGTTTACCACCGAACAACCCCGGAGTCGGTGCTGCGCACCTCGTCCGGGTTACTTGCTCAACGTTGAGAGGTGTTAAAGCGCCACCGCATGCGCTGTTTCACCCGGTTTAAAGGCTATCTCCCCAAGGCTAATGCAGGCCACCGGACAGACGTGTCCGCAGAGCAGACAGCCGACGCATTTTTCGGTATTGCAGTGCGGTGTGCGGGTCTCTTCATTCCACTCCATCGCCTGATGCCCGCCGTCATAGCAGGAGATATAGCAGCGGCCGCAGCCGACACATTTTTCCTGATTAATATGCGGGTAGACAATGTAGCTGCGGTCGAGCTCTTCGGCCGGCACGATGTTGTGATTGGCGAGACCAATCATCTCATCAAGCGAATGGAAGCCCTGATCGTTAAGGTAGTGGGAGAGGCCGCTTATCATATCTTCGACGATACGGTAGCCGTACTGCATGATGCCGGTCGTAACCTGCAGCGTCGCCGCGCCCAGCAGTAAAAACTCGGCGGCGTCTTCCCAGGTTTCAATCCCGCCGATCCCGCTGATGGGGAAATCCTTCAGCTCGGGGTGCGTGCGCAGTTGCTGAATGAAGCGCAGCGCAATTGGCTTCACGGCTTTACCGGAATACCCGGAGACGCTGGATTTACCGTTGACCACCGGCATGCCGATTTTACGGTTTAGGTCGATATTGGTAATAGATTTAACGGTGTTGATGGTCGCGATACCGTCGGCACCGCCGCGTTTGGCCGCCAGCGCCACTTCGCACATATCGCCGATGTTCGGCGTCATTTTCGCGAGCATCGGCAGAGAGGAGCCGCGCTTCACCGCCCGGCAGTATTTCTCTACCAGCTCCGGGCTTTGCCCGACGTCGCTGCCCATCGCGTGGGAGGTCATCTGCGGGCAGGAGAAGTTACACTCAATCATGTCGGCCCCGGCTTCCTCGACGAGCTTCGCCAGATCCTGCCATTGCTGCTCATTTTCACCCATGATCGAAGCGATCAGCACCTTATCGGGATAATCCTGTTTGAGTTGGCGGATTGCCGCCAGGTTTTCCGCCAGCGGGTGTTCGGCAATCTGCTCCATATTCTTAAAGCCGATAAACCCGGTATCTTCTTTGGTCAGATGATCGAAGCGCGGAGAGACTTCGTTGGCAATGAAGAAGCCGATAGTTTTAAACACGATCCCGCCCCAGCCGCTGTCATAGGCCTTGGCGCACATGTCGTAACAGTTGCCTACTGGTGAAGACGAGAGGCAGAACGGGTTAGGGAATTTAACGCCGCAGAAGGTGACAGACAGATCTTTGGTTAACATGTTCATGCCTCCTCTAAATAGTGATGAATGGCCTGAGCGGCTTCTTTCCCGGTCTTCACGGCATAGACCACAGTTTTATCTCCTTTGACGATATCGCCCGCGGCGAACAGCGCAGGATCGCTGGTCTGGTAGTCGTGCGTTTCCACGACGTTGCGCTGTACCTGAATGCCCGCAAAGGCATTTAGCTCAGCGCGTTGGCCCACCGCCAGATAAATACGCTCCGCCGTCAGCGTTAGCTCGCCGGGCAGGCGGACGTGCTGGAATGTGACTTTGTTGCCCGCCACGCTGACAGGCGTAAAGCCATCGATAATCGACACGCCCAGCGCCTGGGTAGTGGTGAACTCTTTATCGCTTGCCGGGAAGTCGGCCAGCTCTTCGCGCGCGACGCAGGTGACGG
The DNA here is from genome assembly GCF_019584505.1 of Kluyvera sp. EC_51. Classification (NCBI taxonomy): domain Bacteria; kingdom Pseudomonadati; phylum Pseudomonadota; class Gammaproteobacteria; order Enterobacterales; family Enterobacteriaceae; genus Kluyvera; species Kluyvera sp. EC_51. The sequence goes on from NZ_VDAG01000092.1 coordinate 156,473, forward strand.
AGGAGCAGCCGAGAATTTTCAGCGTGCTGGCTACGTCCATTGCCACGTCGCCGCCGCCGACAATCAGGGCGCTTTGCGGTACGGTGATGTTGCCGCCAGAGGTACGGGTGCGCTGGAGAAAATCGACGGCAATCTCGACCGGGTCTGCGTTGTTAAACATTGGTAGCGTTGCGCCTTTGGACATCCCAACGGTCAGCAGCACGGCGCGGTAGTCGGCTTTTAGCTCGGCGAGGGTCAGGTTTTTGCCGACTTCACAGCCGCAGAGAATCGTCACGCCCATTTCGCTGATGCGCGCAATCTCTGCATCCAGCACCTTTTGTGGCAGGCGGAATTCAGGAATACCGTGACGCAACCAGCCGCCCGGCTGGGCCGCCTTTTCGAAAAGGGTCACGTCATAACCCAGATTGGTGAGGGTGACGCTGGCCTGTAATCCGGCAGGGCCCGCGCCAACAATCGCCACTTTGCCCTTATCCTTGCGGCCCGGTTGGTAAATCTGCATCGCCGTCTGCTGCTCAAAGTCGGTAATAAAACGCTGCAGGCGGCCGATATCAATCGGCGTATCGATTCCCGAGCGGGAACAGCCCTGTTGGCACAGTTTTTCCGTTGGGCAGACGCGTGCACACACCGCCCCTAATGCATTATTTTCCCGAATGGTTTCGGCCGCGCCTTTAACGTTGCGGAAATAGAGTGAGCGAATGAACTTGCCCGGGTCGGTCTCCGCCGGGCAGGACTGGCTGCACGGCGCGTCGTGGCACAGCAGGCAGCGGGAGGCTTCTTTGATCGCCAATAGCGGCGTAAAGGCGGGAATCAGCTCATCCAGGTATTCGTGTTGCGACATAATTGCTCCCTTAATGATTAGTTTAATTAAGGCAAATAAAGTGAAACAACTACTGGCAGGCTAAGCGGATGAGGGGGAGGGTTCTGTGAAAGTATTCACAAATAACCTGGTAATTGGTGTGGTTTATTGGGGATCGCAAGAATACATAAGATGCAAATAGGAACAATTACCGCAATGAGAATTCATTAGATCGATTTATCTGAAGCTGAGGTTTACTCCGATGAAAGCAGCGTCGTCAGCAGGCTTTTTGCGATCGGTACCAGACCTATTTGTAGACCGAGGGGTTTATAGATTCGATTGATCACCTCGACGGAGTAATTTCCTTTGTCGTTTTCAATATCTGACAGCGTTTTGCGTGATACGGAAACCAGTTCGGCGTAGGCGTCCTGTTTTAATCCCATGATGTGGATTCGAAACTGCTTTAGTGCGACGCCCTGTGAAATCTCACCCAGCAGTAGCTGTCTGATGAGGTTATTCATCACCGTTTTACGTTCCTGAGTGGTGATTTTATCCGTCGTTGAGGAGACGCGCTTTTTTTCCACCAGCGGTGTCTGTCGGGTGACGTTATAAATCCCCGTCGCCTGATTTAAGTCGTTATTAGACTGACGTAAGCGTTCGACGGTGGCTTTAATCTCATCTTTTTTGTTTTGCGCACTCATAGCAGCCCCCACCGTGTCAGTTTGTCTGTCATAAATTTAAAGCCAATCGACGGCATCAATAAAATGGCCTCCGGTACGCCGCGTGCCTGGAGCCTTTCCGGTAAGTCGACGAGCGAAGCTGCTGTTTTATGTACCTTATATCACGCGTTATTCACATTTTACGTTTTTAGTGACACATATATCACTCATCAGCTTTAGCGGCGGATTTCTTCTTCTGCAACTCCAGCAGCTGTTCTGGCGTCACCGCCGGATAACCTTGAGCGCCTTCCGGCACTTCCTGCTGGGCAGGAATGGGGATCAGCGGGCCTAAGAAACGCGGTTCGCGCTTGAAGAGGTAGAGATCGGCCAGTGCGCCGAAGCGGGCGCCGAACTCACGCAGTCGAACGCTCCACATATCTTTCGGTGACGGCACGGCGTAGCACTGCGCCTGAATACCCATATGCAGGGCGATAAACAGCGCGCGCTCGCAGTGGAAGCGCTGGGTGATGATGATGAAATCGTTGGTGTCGAAGACTTTGCGGGTACGCACGATGGAGTCGAGCGTACGGAAACCGGCGTAGTCGAGCACAATATCCGCAGGATCGACGCCTGCTTTAATCAGATCGCGACGCATGGTCATCGGTTCGTTATAGCTTTGCAGCGCGTTATCGCCGCTCAACAGCAGGTAGTTGACCTTACCGCTGTTGTAGGCGTTCAGCGCACCCTGAATGCGGTAACGATAATACTGGTTGATAACCCCGGTGCGGTAATACTTGGCAGTGCCGAGCACCACGCCAACCTGGCGGTAGGGGAGATCCTGCAGTTCATCGTAGATATAAGGGGCGGTTTTCCAGCTCATCCAACGGTCAAGACCCAGCACGGTCAACAGCAGCAGGCCGCATAGGACTAACAGGCTGTATAACACACGCTTTAACATGAACTTGACTCAATAGTGGACGAGGGAGACATCAGGCTACTTTACCCGTCGGGCAAGAGCAAGAAACCATCGTTTAATTGCGGGGAAATTAACCGGTGTTTTGTCGCCCGGCTAAGCGAAGCGCCGCCGGGACGGGGTACCGAGTCACCCCGGAGTCGGCGTGTTTACGCCTCGTCCGGGCGACATCGTTAACCTAACAGCACGCGATCGATATTGTGGCAGCCCAGCGCTTTCAGCGTAGCGGCGGTGGCATCCCATTGAATCAGCGGCGCATCGGCGCGTTCGGCCAGAATGGCGCGCTGGATGTCCGGGTAGTCGTAACCGTTCAGGCTCAGCAGGTTCAGGGCACCCTGCAGCGGTGGCAGCGTTGGGTTAAACGCCGCGTTTTCCGCATAGCTGCCGCTGAAAATGGTACCGTCACGCAGTTCCAGCGCCACGCCGGAAGGCGCTTTACTGTATGGGGTATGGCTGTGGTTCGCGGCCCGAATGGCAGCCTGCGCCAGCGCATCGCCCTCGAGCGGATAACCATGATCCTGCTCGTCCATCAGCAGGGTTTTGATATCGAGGTCTTTTGGCCCGAACGCGTCCGGCAGGTAGTCTTGCAGAGTATGTGGCTGACGGCCCGGCAGGTTGATACGCAGCGCCAGCCCGCTGTTCAGTTCATTCATAAACTGACGGCAGTGGCCGCACGGCGTGTAGTTAACGGTAATGGCCTGCAAGGATTTTTCGCCGCGCAGCCAGGCATGGCTGATGGCGCTCTGTTCTGCGTGCACGGTCTGCTGCATGGTGGCACCGAGGAATTCCATGTTGCCGCCAAAGTACCAGGTACCGCTCACGCCGCGGGCGATAGCGCCCACGTTAAAGTGAGACAGGTCGGCACGGGCGCAGGCTGCTGCCAGCGGCAGGAGCGCGAAAGCGAGCGCGTCTTCGTCCAGCCCCGTCGCCGTTTTAAGCGAAGAGACCTGCTCGGCGCTCAGCAGAGCAGGGAAGTGCGGATCGGCTAGCAGGGGAGCGATAGCGGTCTGCAGATCTGCCGCCAGTTGCGAAAAAGCAGATTGAAAACGTGGATGCATGGCGTTGTGCCTCATAACAATGTAATGGGATCGTAGTGTACGGGGCGCAAGCGCCCCGATTAGTGATCAATATCTCATTGTTAATGCAACGTGTGTAACATCAATTAAAAATGTGTGATTTGTCTCGTTTTATCCCACTACCGACAGAATAATCGGGAACAGGAATGGCGCAATCAGCGAGGTAATGATGCCGCAGATAACCAACGCCAGCGAACTAAACGCCCCTTCCTGATAGTCCATCTCGGCGCAGCGAGCGGTGCCGAGGGCGTGCGAGGCGGTGCCCATTGACAGCCCGCGTGAGGCTTTGGTGGTAATCCGCATCAGGTTCAGCAGGGTATGACCAAATACTGCCCCGAGAATACCGACGTAAATCACGCACACGGCGCTAATGGCCGGAATACCGCCGATGCTGCCGCTGACCGCCATCGCAATCGGGGTGGTCACCGATTTCGGCAGAATAGAAGCGGCGATTTGCGGTGAAGCCCCCATCATCAGCGCTACCGACGTCCCGGTGATCATCGCCACCGCGCTGCCGACGAAGCAGATAGTAATGATGGATTTCCAGCGGGCGCGGATCTGGTGCAGCTGTTCATACAGCGGATAGGCCAGGGCGACCACCGCAGGCTGCAGCAGATCGTTCAGCACTTCACTGCCCTTAAAGTAGTGATCGTACGGAATATCGGTCAGCAGCAGGAACGGAATAATGACTACCATCGACACCAGCAGCGGGTTAAGCAGCGGCATCTTAAAGCGCGCGGCAAGCTTACGGGCGGCGAAAAAGACGACTAAGGTCAGCGGTAAAGACCACCAGATATAGTGCAGCATTATTTATCCGCTCCCTCACGACCAACGACGTTACGCTCACCGTGAATCAGGTGAGAGCTCCAGCTCACCACCACCAGCACCACCAACGTACTGATGGTACAGGAGACGACCACCGGGCCGAACTGCGCGCTCAGCAGCGAGAAGTACTGCATCACGCCCACGCCAATCGGCACGAACAGCAGCGCCATATAGCGGATAAGGATGTAGCAGCCGGGGTTGACCCACTTCGCGGGCAGGATTTGCAGCGCCAGCAGCACAAACATAATAAGCATGCCGATAATGCTGCCGGGAATGGTAATCGGCAGCAGCGACGAAATAAAAATACCGGCATACAGACAGGCGTAAATCAGCACGAATGCACGCAGGTATTGCCAGATTAAATTCAGCGATTTGAGCATGGGATTCACCTTTGGTGGAATGCATTCATCATACAATTAAACCCTGAAATGTGCTACCGATCACATCATGAAATCTGAGCATACCTGATATAGATAACGCGAACATCAGGCATCTGCCCGGCGTTATTCCGCCATTTGTACCGGATGCGACAAATAGTGGAGAAACCGGCTTAGCGCAAGCGAAGGCGTGCTCGATTTGCGCCAGAATACGCCAACGCTGCCTTTCTGCTCAACACGTGGCAGCGCCAGAATGGCGAGCTGGCCCTGGCTCTGGTATCGCTCCGCCAGACGCAGTGACAGAATTGAGATCATATCGCTGCTTTGCAGCAGGTTGACGCTGACATTCATCGAGGCCGACTCAATGGTATTTTCAGGCAGCATGACGCCGTTTTCCACCAGGGCGTTGTCGATGCTTTGGCGAATCGGCGTGCCGTTAGGCCAGACTATCCAGCGCCATGACGCCAGGTCCTCCCACGACAGTCGGCTGCGGTGGGCGAGGGGATGGTCGGTTCGCGCCACGAAACAGACCGGTTCGGTATAGAGCACCTCATAATTCAGCGGCAGTTCCAGCGCCCGGCCGCCAATACGCCCAACCACCACGTCCACGACGCCGGACTGCAAATCATGCAGCAGCGGGGTCATCACCTTCTCTTCAATATTCAGATGCAGCGTTGGCATTTCGGCCAGCAGCGGGAAAATGGCCTGGGAGACGCAGTCGGTCGCCACCGGCGAGCAGCCGATTTTCAGGCTCCCCACAAGGCCGCCCTGTTTAAAACGCTCCATCTCAAACTGCGAGCGTTCGATGTCGTTAATCAGCCGCTGTGCGTGCTGAAGCAGCAGCTTACCGCCCTCCGACACGCGCAGCCCTTTGCTGTGACGCTCAAAAAGCGTGATGCCCAGTTCCTCTTCAAACTGGGTTAACCATTTTGAGAGCGCGGGTTGGGTGATGTGCATCATTTTAGCGACCTGAGTTAGGTTTCCCTGCTCGCCAAGTGCCACCAGCATCTTCAGATGGTGGAGCTTCAGCTTCTGCGTCCAATCGGCCATGAGATATAACCTCCAGGTTATGGATAGGCATGAAATGCCATTGTACAACTCATTTCACATGTCACAAGATAGCAACATAAAAGCAAAAAAATAAACATCTTACTCTGAGCCGTTCTGGCGAAAGCGTGAACGGCGACGTGGATAACCTGCATATACCGAGGCCCTCCCTATGACGCAACGACGTGAACTACAGGCACTCATCGATGTCGCTCCGATCGGCAAGATGCAGTGGCGCGTCATCATCTGCTGTTTTCTGGTAGTGATGATGGACGGTTTTGATACCGCCGCGATTGGCTTTATCGCCCCAGCCATTCGCGACCACTGGCAGCTAACTGCAGGCGATCTGGCACCGCTGTTTGGCGCAGGTCTGCTGGGGTTAACCGCAGGCGCCTTGCTGTGCGGCCCGCTCTCTGACCGGCTCGGGCGCAAACGCGTTATCGAATGGTGCGTGGCGCTGTTCGGCCTCTTCAACCTGCTGTCGGCGTTCTCACCGAATCTGGAAGCCTTAATCATCCTGCGCTTTTTAACCGGCCTCGGACTTGGCGGCGCGATGCCTAATACCATCACCATGACCTCTGAATACCTGCCGGCCCGCCGTCGCGGCGCGCTGGTCACCCTGATGTTCTGCGGCTTTACGCTCGGCTCGGCGCTGGGCGGTATCGTCAGCGCGCAGCTGGTGGCGGTGATTGGCTGGCACGGCATTCTGGTGCTGGGCGGCGTCTTGCCTATCGTGCTGTTCTTCGCGCTGTTGGCCGTGCTGCCGGAATCCCCGCGCTGGCTGGTACGCCGTCAGCGTCCGCAGGCGGAAATTCGCCGCACCGTGAGCGCCATGACCGGCGAGCGTTATGACGACGCCGAGTTCTGGCTTGATGAACCGGCGGCAACCCAGAAGGGCAGCATCAGCCAGCTGTTCGCCGGGCGTCAGCTCACTATCACGCTGATGTTGTGGGTGGTGTTCTTTATGAGCCTGCTGATCATCTATTTACTCTCCAGCTGGATGCCAACCCTGCTGAACCATCGCGGTATCGATCTCCAGCACGCCTCGTGGGTAACGGCGGCGTTCCAGGTAGGCGGTACGCTGGGGGCGCTGATGCTCGGCGTGTTAATGGATAAATTCAACCCGTTCTGGGTGCTGGCGGTGAGCTATGCGCTGGGGGCGGTGTGCATTGTGATGATTGGCCTGAGCGAAAACGGCCTGTGGATGATGGCGCTGGCGATTTTCGGTACCGGCATCGGCATCAGCGGCTCGCAGGTTGGCCTGAATGCACTGACCGCCACGCTTTATCCGACCCAGAGCCGCGCCACTGGCGTGAGCTGGTCAAACGCTATCGGCCGCTGCGGCGCGATTGTCGGCTCCGTTTCCGGCGGCGTGATGATGGCGATGAACTTCTCATTCGACACCCTGTTCTTTGTGATTGCCGTACCGGCCGCCATTAGCGCCGTGGTGCTGACGCTCCTGACGCTGGTCGTACGCCAATCTTCCCGAGTACCCGAATCGTCGCCTGTGATGGGCGCGGTGAAAAGTTAAGGAGAATAATAATGACCTCGGACGTAAAACACGATCGCCAGCAGTTCTACCAGCATATTTCCGGGCAAAACCTGACGCCGCTGTGGGAATCGTTGCATCACCTGGTGCCAAAAACGCCGAACGCCAACTGTGCCCCGGCCTACTGGAACTACCAGGAAATTCGCCCGCTGCTGCTGGAAAGCGGCACGCTGATTGGCGCAAAAGAGGCGGTACGCCGCGTGCTGGTGCTGGAAAACCCCGGCCTGCGCGGTCACTCATCGATTACCTCGTCGCTGTACGCGGGCCTGCAGCTGATCATGCCGGGTGAGGTGGCACCAAGCCATCGCCATAACCAGTCGGCGCTGCGCTTTGTGGTAGAAGGCCACGGCGCGTTTACCGCCGTTGACGGCGAACGCACCCAGATGAGCCCCGGTGACTTTATCCTCACCCCGCAGTGGCGCTGGCACGACCACGGTAACCCGGGCGACGAACCGGTTATCTGGCTCGACGGCCTCGACCTGCCGCTGGTGAACTACCTCGGCTGCGGCTTCGCGGAAGATTACCCGGAAGAACAGCAGCCGGTCACCCGTAAAGAGGGCGACTACCTACCGCGCTACGCCGCCAACATGCTGCCGCTGCGCCATCAGGTGGGTAACTCATCGCCGATTTTCAACTACCGCTACGACCGCAGCCGTGAAGCGCTGCATGAGCTGATGCGCATGGGCGATGCCGATGAGTGGGATGGTTACAAGATGCGCTACGTCAACCCGGTGACCGGGGGCTACCCGATGCCGTCGATGGGCGCCTTCCTGCAGCTGTTGCCGAAAGGCTTCCAGACGCGTCAGGCGCGCACCACCGACAGCACCATCTACCACGTGGTGGAAGGTAGCGGTGAGGTGACCATCGGCGAGCAGACCTTCAGCTTTAAAGCGAAAGATATTTTTGTCGTGCCAACCTGGCACAGCGTGTCCTTTAACACGCCAGAAGAGACCGTGCTATTCAGTTTCTCGGATAGGCCTGTCCAGGAAGCCCTGGGACTGTTCCGCGAAGCGCGCTATTAATCAGGAGAAGAAAGATGAGCAAATACGTATTTGAACCCCAGGCGCCGGTTGCCGTGCCGGTTGTTGGCAGCGATGAGAAATTCCCGGTGCGCCGCGTGTACTGCGTGGGTCGTAACTATGCCGCCCACGCCCGTGAGATGGGCTTTGATCCGGATCGCGAGCCGCCATTCTTCTTCTGCAAACCGGCGGATGCCGTGGTTCCCGTTGCCGCTGGCGAAACCCTGAACCTCGCCTACCCGGCGCAGACCGACAACTATCACTATGAAATCGAGCTGGTGGTCGCCATTGGTAAAAAAGGCAGCGATATCCCGCTGGAGAAAGCTGAAGAGTATATCTGGGGCTACGCAACCGGGCTGGACATGACCCGCCGCGACCGTCAGATGGAGATGCGTCAGATGGGCCGTCCGTGGGAAATCGGCAAAGCCTTTGACCTGTCCGCACCGATTGCGCCGCTGCATAAAGTCGCCGACGCACCGTCTCTGGATAACGCGCCAATCTGGCTGCAGGTTGACGGCAAAGACCGCCAGCGCAGCGATATCCAGCACCTGATCTGGGACGTGAAAGAGACCATCAGCTACCTGTCTGGCTTCTTCGAACTGCAGCCGGGCGACCTGATCTTCACCGGCACGCCGGAAGGCGTTGGCGCGGTCGTGAAGGGCGAAACCATCACCGGTAATGTGGAAGGATTAACGCCCATCGCGGTCAAAATTATTTGAGGTGAATGATGAAGCTGTACAGTTTTTTTAATAGTTCGGCCTCTTACCGCGTACGTATTGCGATGGCGCTGAAGGGCATTGACCACCAGACCGTCGGGGTCAACATCCGTATCGGCCAGCAGAATGCGCTGGAGTACCGACGCCTGAACCCGGTGGGATTAGTGCCTGCACTGGTCACCGACGAGGGTGAATCGCTGGGGCAGTCGCTGGCGATTATTGACTGGCTGGACAGACATTTCCCGCAGACGCCGCTGCTTCCGGCGAACGATCCCCAGTGCATGCGCGTGCTGGAGGTGGTGTACGCCATCTGTTGCGACATCCACCCCATCAACAACATGCGCGTATTGCGCTACCTCAGCGACGAGCTGAAGGTGAGTGAAGAAGAGAAAAAACGCTGGTATGCACACTGGATCCAGCAGGGGCTGAGCGCGGTAGAACAACTCCTGCGCCGCGGCCAATCAGGGGCATTTTGCTTCGGCGATACGCCGACGCTGGCCGACTGCTGCCTGGTGCCGCAGTGGGCGAATGCGGAGCGTATGGGCTGCGATTTAAGCGGTTTCCCACGCTGTAAAGCCGTGTTTGATGCGTGTACGGCGCTGCCGGCGTTTATTGCGGCGGCCCCTGAAAACCAGCAGGATAAGATCCCGGCGTAGTGAGAACAGGAGAAGAATCATGGCTAAAGTAACGCGTGCAATCATTGTCGGCGGCGGTATTGGTGGCGCGGCCACCGCGCTGTCGCTGGCGCGTCAGGGCATCCAGGTGATGCTGCTGGAACAGGCGCACGAAATTGGCGAGATTGGTGCCGGGATCCAGCTCGGGCCGAACGCCTTTTCCGCGCTCGACAGCCTCGGCGTGGGCGAGGTCGCCCGTCAGCGTGCGGTCTTTACCGACCACATCACCATGATGGATGCGGTCAACGGCGAAGAGGTGATTCACATTGAGACGGGGCAGGCGTTCCGCGACCACTTCGGCGGCCCGTATGCGGTTATCCACCGCGTCGATATTCATGCCACCGTCTGGGAAGCGGCGTTGCAGCACCCGGGCGTGAAGTACCGTACCTCTACCCACGTAGTGGATATTCGCCAGACCGCCGACGATGTCACCGTGTTTGACGACAAAGGCAACAGCTGGACGGCGGATATTCTGATTGGCTGCGACGGCGTGAAATCGGTGGTGCGCCAGAGCCTGCTCGGCGACACGCCGCGCGTGACCGGCCACGTGGTCTATCGCGCCGTGGTGGAACGCGACGATATGCCGGAAGACCTGCGTATCAACGCGCCGGTGCTGTGGGCTGGCCCACACTGCCACCTGGTGCACTATCCGCTGCGCGGCGGTAAGCAGTACAACCTGGTGGTGACCTTCCACAGCCGCGAAACCGAGCAGTGGGGCGTACGTGATGGCAGTAAAGAAGAGGTCATGTCGTATTTTAAAGGCATTCACCCACGTCCGCGCCAGATGCTGGATAAGCCCACCTCCTGGCGTCGCTGGTCGACCGCTGACCGCGAGCCGGTAGAGAAGTGGGGCAACGACAGAATTACGCTGGTGGGCGACTCCGCTCACCCGGTCGCGCAGTATATGGCCCAGGGGGCGTGCATGGCGCTTGAAGATGCGGTGACGCTCGGTAAGGCGCTGACCCAGTGCGACGGCGATGCCGCCAGCGCGTTTGCGCTGTACGAGTCGGTGCGTATTCCGCGCACCGCGCGTATCGTCTGGTCTACCCGTGAAATGGGGCGTCTGTATCATGCGGCTGGGGTAGAGCGTCAGGTGCGTAACCTGCTGTGGAAAGGCAAAACCCAGGAAGAGTTCTATCGCGGCATCGAGTGGTTGTACGGCTGGAAAGAAGATAACTGTCTGCAACCGCGGTAATAGCGGTTGGCACCATGTGCTCCCTCTCCCTTCTTAAGGGAGAGGGGCGGGGTGAGGGTCGGTGCGCCTATGCCCCTCACCCTAGCCCTCTCCCCAAAGGGGCGAGGGGACCGAATGGAGCAGGGTTTGTAGCCCGGCCAGGCAAAGCGCCGCCGGGAATATCACCGCACTACCCCACCAGCGCCTTATCTTTGGCTAACATAAACGGCCGCAGATACCCCACGGTGTTAGATAGCGGCAACACGTCATCGCTCAACGCAATATTCAACGTCTCGCGAATATACGCCCGCCGCGCCTCGATGCGCGCCCACAGCGCTGGATACGCCTGCGCTATCTGCTGGCGTAACGTCGTGTCGGCCAGGGCAATGCTCTCTTCCGCGCTGGTGCCCGTATACCCCGGTACCGACGGAATAATATCAATCTGCATCACCATGCCGCTTTTCAGCGTCTCGCTTGAGCCTGAATAGACCGGTGACGACATCCACTCTTCATCCGCGCTCAGGTGCCCTGGGTTAAGGTGCCAGCCGTACTGTGCTTTTGGTAGCACGCGCTCGACTAAATCATAAAGCTCACCGCCCTGCATCCCGACCTTAATATTCTCAAGCCACGTCGCCACCGCGCCAAAATAGGGCTTCACCACGCGGTCCAGATAATCACGCTGGTTCTCCGGCAACTCGCTCTCCTCAGCAATCACAAACCCGGTGCGGCTGGAGAGCCCGCCTTTAAACCCGGTGGTCATCGACAGCGGCTGGCCGCGCTCGACCTTTTTCCATGAAGGGTAGAGGTTGGCTTTCTCAAAACGTTGTCCGGCTGCGGCGATGGTGACAACAGACGGTGCCTGCCCTTCGGCGGCGAGCAGCGCGCCCAGATCCACTTCACGGACGCCTGGTTCGACGGCATCCAGCGCCGCCAGCATGCAGCGGGACGCGAGGTTGGCGCCATATTCGTAATGGGCAATTTCGTTGGCGTTATTCACCGTTCTCACCCCTTTATCACCGCGAATAAACAGATGCGCCGCGTTGACCAGATCGGCATGGGTGCTCTGTTTTATCGCCTCGACGATAAACCACGGCAGGTCGAACAGCTTTGCGTTATCGCGCCCGGCGGTGGTAAACATCTTCCAGCCGACCAGCCCCACTTTAGACATCGCGCTCAGCCCGGTTTCGCTGAACAGCTGCGCCAGCGGCTTTTCGTTATCCATCGGCTGATTAGGCAGCGAGAACAGCGGGCAGTGTTTTAACGTCACCGGAATGCGCGAATGCGCTGCCATCTTCAGGTTTTCATTGCCGAGAATGGCGGTGGCGTGCCCGGATTTATGCAGCACCAGCAGGCCCTCTTCAAAGCGCGGTATAAAGCCGGTCAGGTACTCAAAATTACCGCCGTGCTCTTTATCGGCGTAAATCACCAGCGCATCAAAGCGTTCTTCCTGCATCCGTTCGAGCAGTTTATTTTTACGCTCTAGCAGGGTGGCATCGGTCAGCGTGACCGGCGGTACGTCGCTGAATCCGTGCGGCGGCTGGATGGCTTTAAGCGTAATATCCCTTGAATTCATCATTCACCTCCTGGTGTGTTGACTGGCAGTGGAAAGCGGCATACTAAGACGTTACCATAGCGCCTCTTTTTTTTCCGGATAACGATATGCGTGTTTTACTGGCACCGATGGAAGGCGTGCTCGACTCGCTCGTGCGCGAGCTGCTGACCGAAGTGAATGATTACGATCTGTGCATCACCGAATTTCTGCGCGTGGTGGACCAGCTATTGCCGGAAAAATCGTTCTACAAGCTATGTCCCGAACTGCATAACCAAAGCCGCACACCTTCCGGTACCCGCGTGCGTATTCAGCTATTAGGGCAATACCCCGAGTGGCTGGCGGAGAACGCCGCCCGCGCGGTGGCGCTAGGTTCCTGGGGCGTAGACCTCAACTGCGGCTGCCCGTCGAAAACGGTAAACGGCAGCGGCGGTGGGGCGACGTTGCTAAAAGATCCGGAGCTTATCTACCAGGGTGCGAAAGCGATGCGTGAAGCGGTGCCAGCGCATCTGCCGGTGACGGTAAAAGTGCGTCTGGGCTGGGACAGCGGGGCGCGACAGTTTGAAATTGCCGATGCGGTGCAGCAGGCGGGGGCTACCGAGTTGGCTGTCCACGGGCGCACCAAAGAGGATGGCTACAAGGCCGAGCGTATCAACTGGCAGGCGATCGCCGAGATTCGCCAGCGGCTCACCATCCCGGTTATCGCCAACGGTGAAATCTGGGACTACGACAGCGCGCAGGCGTGTATGGCCGTCACCGGCTGCGATGCGGTGATGATTGGCCGCGGCGCACTGAACGTGCCGAACCTCAGCCGGGTTATCAAATACAACGAGCCACGCCTGCCGTGGCCGCAGGTGGTGGATTTACTGAAAAAATATGTTCTCCTGGAAAAACAGGGGGATACCGGGTTGTATCATGTGGCGCGTATTAAGCAGTGGCTTGGCTACCTGCGTAAAGAGTATGATGAGGCTAGTGAACTGTTTAGCGCCGTGCGCGCACTGCAGGAGTCGAAGCTGATTGCGCGGGCGATTACCGACTGGCGCGTATAAAGTATCAGATCTCCATCACAAATTTTTCTTTGCTTCATTGAGCTTCACTACGTGAAAGTGAAATACTCCTGAACGATTGTTACTGCTTCGGCAGGCAAAACCTGATTATCTGGCTCCTGTCAGAAGTCAGGTTTTTTTGTTTCTGGGGTTCATAAATGCAAATCGCCAAAGTACTTAATAATAATGTGGTGGTGGTTCTGGATGAACACCGGCGTGAGCAGGTAGTGATGGGGCGAGGGCTAGCCTTTCAGAAACGCGTCGGCGACTCACTGGATGAGACGAAAATCGAGAAAATTTTTGCCCTGCAAAGCGATGAGCTGGTAGGGCGTTTAGGTGAATTACTCAGTCAGATCCCGCTTGAGGTGATGACCACCTGCGACCGGATTATCGAACGGGCGCGCGAGCGGCTCGGCAGGCTGCAGGAGAGCGTTTACATCACCCTGACCGACCATTGCCACTTCGCCATTGAGCGGCAGAAAAAGGGCGTAGCGCTGCGTAACGTGCTGTTGTGGGAGATAAAGCGGCTCTACCCGAAAGAGTTTGCGCTGGGGCAGGAGGCGCGAGCGCTGATTGAAAAGCGGCTCGGCGTGGCGCTGGCGGAGGATGAAGCCGGATTTATCGCCCTGCATCTGGTCACGGCGCAGCTCAACAGCGAAATGCCGGAAGTGATGCACGTCACCCGGGTGATGCAGGAAATTTTGCAGCTGGTGAAGTACCAGCTGCGTCTGGAGTACAACGAAGAGTCGCTAAGCTATCAGCGCTTCGTGACCCACCTGAAATTTTTCGCCCAGCGAATGCTGACGCGAACGGTGGTGGAAGACGATGACGCCGAACTGCATAGCGCGGTGAAGGACAACTACGCCAAAGCGTGGAAGTGTGCGGAAACCGTCGGTTTGCATCTGCAAAACAGCTATCAGCGGCCGTTGACGACGGAAGAGATTATGTTTCTCGCCATTCATATTGAACGGGTGAGAAAAGAGGGGCGTTAATCCCCCAATACAATGGGATTGTTACTGCATAACGCAGGCAAAACCCGAGCGCGGTGCCATCTGGCGTCGTTCTCGGGTTTTTTTGTTTTTATACTCGGTCAAGGAATTTGGTATGAAATATCATGAACTTGCGCAGGATATTCTCCGCCACGTGGGCGGTAAAGAGAATATGGTGAGTCTGGTTCACTGCGCTACCCGGCTGCGTTTTAAGCTTAAAGACAGCAGCAAAGCTGACGCTGAGGCGCTGAAGGCGAACCCCGGCGTGATTATGGTGGTTGAGAGCGGTGGTCAGTTTCAGGTAGTGATCGGCAACCACGTCCACGACGTCTGGCTGGCGGTGCGCGAGGCGGCAGGTATTACCGACGATAGCGAACCGGTCGCGGTCAAAGGCGAAAAAACTTTAGTGCTGGGCCAGGTTATCGACGTGGTGTCCGGTATTTTTGCGCCGTTTATCGGCGTGATGGCGGCCACCGGTCTGTTGAAAGGGTTGCTGGCGCTGGCAGTAGTGTGCGGCTGGCTGAACACCGAACAGGCGACCTACAAAATCTGGTTTGCGGCAAGCGACGCGCTGTTCTTCTTTTTCCCGCTGTTCCTCGGCTACACCGCCGGGAAAAAGTTTGGTGGTAACCCGTTTATTACGATGGTGATCGGCGGCGCGCTGACCCACCCACTGATGATTCAGGCCTTTGAGGCGGGGCAGTTACCGGGTGCCACGGCGGAGTATTTCCTCGGCATCCCCGTCACCTTTATCAACTACAGCTCCTCGGTTATCCCTATCATCCTTGCTTCCTGGGTGTGCTGCTGGATTGAGCGGCGCAGCAACGCGTTGCTGCCGTCGGCGATGAAGAACTTTTTTACCCCGGCTATCTGCCTTGCCATTGTGGTGCCGCTGACGTTTCTGGTTATCGGGCCAATCGCCACCTGGCTTAGCGTGATGCTGGCGAACGGTTACCAGGCGGTTTACGTCGTTGCGCCGTGGCTGGCGGGGGCCGCACTGGGCGGGCTGTGGCAGGTCTGCGTTATCTTCGGCCTGCACTGGGGGCTGGTGCCTCTGATGATCAACAACCTGAACGTGCTGGGCCACGACTCGATGCTGCCGATTATTCTGCCGGCGGTGCTGGCGCAGGTGGGGGCGGTGCTGGGAATTTTCCTCGCCACTCGTGATGCGCGCCAGAAAGTGCTGGCGGGCTCTGCGTTTTCTGCCGGGCTTTTTGGTATCACCGAACCGGCGATTTATGGCCTAACGCTGCCGCTGCGTCGCCCGTTTATCTTTGGCTGCGTCTCAGGTGCCCTCGGTGGCGCGATTACCGCCTTCAGCAACAGCGCGACCTACTCGTTTGGCCTGCCGAATATCTTCTTCCCGGCGCAGATGATCCCGGCAAGCGGTATTGATGCCAGCGTATGGGGCGGGCTTATTGGTACGGCGGTGGCCTTTATCCTCTCCGGCTCGCTGACCTTCTTCTTTGGGATGCCGCGCAAAGCCGCAGAGGCCACAGTGGTGGCAAAAGCCGCGGATAACGACGTGCTGGCACCGATGACCGGCAGCGTGCTGGCGCTGGAAAATGTCCCGGATACCACCTTCGCCAGCGGCCTGTTGGGTAAAGGCGTGGCGATGATTCCGGCGGAAGGCAAAGTGATTGCCCCCTTTAACGGCGAAGTCGCCTCGATTTTTCAAACCAAACACGCCATCGGTCTTGAGAGCGACAGCGGCATTGAACTGCTGATCCACGTTGGTATTGATACCGTCAAGCTGGACGGCGCGCCGTTTACCGCCCATGTGAAAGAGGGCGACAAGGTGCGGGCGGGCGATCTGCTGCTCACTTTCGACCGCCAGGCCATTCTGGACGCCGGTTACGACCTGGCGACCCCCATTATTATCAGCAACAGCGATGATTATCCGGAGCTGGAGATCGTTGCCGGCAGCGCAGTCAGCGCCGGTCAGCCGCTGTTGTCCATTACGCATTAATCACAGGAGAGAGAGATGAAAGCATTCCCACAGACGTTTTATTGGGGCGGCGCGACCGCAGCGAACCAGGTTGAAGGCGCCTTTCTTGAGGATGGCAAAGGGTTATCCACCTCCGACGTGCAGCCGCACGGCGTTTTTGGCGACGTCGTTGAACGCGTACCGGGCGACACCGGCTTAAAAGATATCGCCATCGACTTCTATCACCGCTACCCGGACGATATCGCGCTGTTCGCCGAGATGGGTTTTAACTGCCTGCGCGTGTCGATTGCCTGGACGCGTATCTTCCCGAACGGTGACGACGCCGAGCCAAATGAGGCCGGTCTGGCCTTTTACGACAAGCTGTTTGACGAGATGGCTAAACATCACATTACGCCGCTGGTCACGCTCTCCCACTATGAAATGCCGTGGGCGCTGGTGAAAAACTACGGCGGCTGGGGCAACCGCAAGGTGATTGGCTTCTTCGAGCATTATGCCCGTACGGTGTTTGAGCGCTACAAAGGCAAGGTCAAACTGTGGCTGACCTTTAACGAAATCAACATGTCGCTGCACGCGCCGATGACCGGCGTAGGCCTGCCGGGGGATAGCAGCAAAGCGGAAGTGTATCAGGCCATTCACCATCAGCTGGTGGCGAGCGCGCTGGCGGTGAAAGCCTGCCATGAGATTGTGCCGGAAGGGAAAATTGGCAACATGCTGCTGGGCGGCCTGATGTACCCGCTAAGCTGCAAGCCGGAAGATGTGTTCAAAACCCTGCAGGAGAACCGCGGCTGGCAGTTCTTCGGCGACGTGCAGGCGCGCGGAGCGTATCCGGGCTATATGCTGCGCTATTTCCGTGATAACGGTTTTGCGCTGGAGATTACCGACGCCGACCGTGACGCGCTGAAATCGACCGTCGACTTTATCTCGTTTAGCTACTACATGACCGGCTGCGTGACCGCCGACGAAGCGCTGAACCAGAAAGCGCGCGGCAATATCCTCAATATGGTGCCGAATCCACATCTGGAAAGCTCGGAGTGGGGCTGGCAGATTGACCCGCTGGGGCTGCGCACGCTGCTGAACGTGCTGTGGGATCGCTACCAGAAGCCGCTGTTTATCGTTGAAAACGGCCTCGGTGCGAAGGACAAAGTGGAAGCTGACGGCAGCATCAACGATGACTACCGTATCAGCTACCTGAATGACCATCTGGTGCAGGCGCGGGAAGCGATTGAAGACGGCGTTGAGCTGATGGGCTTTACCAGCTGGGGGCCGATTGACCTGGTCAGCGCCTCGAAGGCGGAGCTCTCCAAGCGCTACGGATTTATCTATGTGGATCGCCACGACGACGGCACCGGAACGCTGGCGCGCAGCAAGAAGAAGAGCTTCGATTGGTATAAAGAGGTGATTGCGACCAACGGCGCGAGCTTGAAAGCGTAAGCATCGGTGAGTGCCGGATAAGGCGTAGCCGCCATCCGGCACTCACCCAACTCACACCGGCTTACGCGCGCGCAGAATAAAAATCATCGGCCGTTCTTTCTCTTCATCCAGCGCCGGGTTGGCGGCAATCTGTTCTGCGGTTGGTCCCCATTCGTTGAGGCATTCAATGACAAAACCGGCGGCGACCAGCGCGTTGATCCAACTGCCAAGCGTCCGGTGCTGTTTCTTCACGCCGTCGGCAAACCAATTGCTGATGCGCTCGCCTTCCTGCTGATAATGGCTGACCGGCCAGCTTTTCTGTCCCTGTGCATCTTCCTGCCAGCCCTGCTTGAGCGGGGCGGTATAGATAGGATGCTCGGCGGAAAACAGCAGCGTGCCGCCCGGCGTCAAAGCCTGATAAACGCAGGCGAGTAGCGGGGCGATATCGGGCAAATAGTGCAGCGCCAGCGAGCTGTAAACCACGTCGCAGCTATTGGCGGCAAGCGCGAGGGTTTGTAAATCTTCGCAGCGGTATTCAATCCCCGCGTCGTGGGTCATCTCTCGCGCCCGTTCCAGCATGAGGCTGGAGAGATCCAGCCCGGTCACCTTAGCGGCGCCCTGGTCGCGCGCCCAGCGGCAAAACCAGCCGTAGCCACAGCCAAGATCCACCACCCGCTGACCGGCCAGCGCGGGCATCATGTGCACAATAGTGGCCCATTCCGGCGCACCGTCGAGCCCTCTAACCGAACGATCAAGCGTGGCGTACCCGGCGAAGAAATCAGGGTTGTCATAAATATTCTGACTCATTTCTACTCCATGAAATTTAATCATTTTTGACTGTCACTAAGTATGTCAAATTATGTTCCCACACGCTTTACTAAAAGGATTGGCTGCATTTAAATTAATATAAACCTCCTTCTTTTGTAACCTGACCTCTCAAATGAACTTAACTCTGAAAAAAAGCGTGCTGACTGGTTTACCCCTGCTCATCGCGCTGGCTGGCTGTGCACCTTCGCATGATATTGGTAGTCCTGTTAAACAGCAGGTTCCGGCCTCGAACGTTTCAACGGAACTCCCTGCGGCGTTGCAAAACGGTTGGCCGCAGAGTAACTGGTGGCAGGGCTATCACGATGCACAGCTGAACAGCCTAATTACCCGCGCGCTGGCGAATGCGCCGGATATGCAGATTGCCGATCAGCGCATCAAACTGGCCGAAGCGCAGGCGCGGATGTCGAAGTCGTCGCTGGGCCCGGAAGTGGATTTCGGCGGGAATCTTGAACGCCAGAAAATGTCCGCAGAAGGCCTGATGGGGCCGTTTGCCACCGACGCTGACGGCAATACCGGCCCGTGGTACACCAACGGTACGTTCGGCCTGACCGCCGGATGGGATCTTGACCTGTGGGGTAAAAACCGCGCGCAGGTGAAGGCGCGCATCGGTGAAGTGAAGGCGCAGGTTGCCGAGCGGGCGCAAACCCAGGAACTGCTCTCCAGCAGCGTGGCGCGTTTGTACTGGCAGTGGCAAACCGAAGCCGCGATTCGCGACGTGTTAGAGCAGGTGAAAAGCGAACAAAATAATATCGTGACCGTGGATACCGAGCTGTACCAGCACGGGCTGACCAACTCCGCCGAAGGGGCTGAGAACGATATTAACGTCAGCAAAACCGACCAGCAGTTGACCGACGTGGCTGGCAATATGAAAGAGATTGAGGCGCGGCTGATGGCGCTGACCAACAGCCAGAGCCAGTCGCTGAACCTGCGTAAGGTCGACCTGCCAGCGGTTGCCAGCAAAATGCCGGCTCGCTTAGGCTACGACCTGCTGGCGCGCCGTCCGGATCTGCAGGAAGCGCACTGGTATATCGAAGCGTCGCTGAGTGAGGTCGACGCGGCGAAAGCGGCGTTCTACCCGGACATCAACCTGATGGCCTTCCTGCAACAGGATGCCCTGCACTTAAGCGATCTGTTCCGTAGCTCGGCCAACCAGATGGGCGTGACCGCCGGGCTGACGCTACCTATCTTCGATAGCGGCCGTCTGAACGCTAACCTTGATATCGCTAATGCGCAGAGCAATCTCTCCATCGCTAAATATAATAAAGCGGTGGTGGATGCGGTAAATCAGGTGGCGAAAACTGCCAGCCAGGTTGAAACGCTGATGGAGAAAAACCAGCAGCAACAGCAGGTTGAAAAAGACGCACAGCGTGTGGTGACGTTGGCGCAGGCGCGGATGAACGCCGGGATTATTCCGGGTTCTAAAGTTAGCCTTGCGAAATTGCCCGCTCTGCAGGAGCGCGTCAACGCGTTACGCCTGCACGGCCAGTGGATCGATGCCAGCATCCAGCTGACCTCGGCGCTGGGCGGTGGCTACCACATCAGCGAAGAAAAATAACCAACCTCGTGTTACTTCCCCCGGTGATGCTGCCAACTTACTGATTTAGTGTATGATGGTGTTTTTGAGGTGCTCCAGTGGCTTCTGTTTCTATCAGCTGTCCCTCCTGTTCAGCTACTGACGGGGTGGTGCGTAA
>NZ_VDAG01000093.1:0-1374 GCF_019584505.1 Kluyvera sp. EC_51
CGGAGAATACTGATGATCTGTTCGTCGGAAAAACGCTTCTTCATGGGGATGTCCTCATGTGGCTTATGAAGACATTACTAACATCGGGGTGTACTAATCAACGGGGAGCAGGTCATTCAACAAAGCCTAGTGGCTCCTGAATTTTGACAATAAAAAACCCCGCTAAAGCGAGGTTTAGAATTTTTGATGGGAAAAATGTTATGAATAAAGCCGTGTATCGATGTAGATATACTGCTTTTTAAAACGTGGTGTAGGTGGCTGCCCGTCGATCTGCTCGCTGTAAATCTCACGCCCACCCACAATGTTACCGTACGCCCTGGCGGTAAGCGTTCCGTAAATATATAGCGTGGTG
Organism: Kluyvera sp. EC_51; assembly: GCF_019584505.1. Lineage (NCBI taxonomy): Bacteria > Pseudomonadati > Pseudomonadota > Gammaproteobacteria > Enterobacterales > Enterobacteriaceae > Kluyvera > Kluyvera sp. EC_51. Next base: position 353 of record NZ_VDAG01000093.1, read on the forward strand.
CCTGGGTCCAATGGGATCAAAAAGTTTGAACTCATCCCAGAAACCACTGCCGCCGGTAGCCCTACGTTTACGTCATAGTTGGCCCCAGCCCCCGACCCGGATCCGTTCCACGGGTTATTAACGAAATTTAATTCCAAAGGGAGACAATCGGTGTTCCAGGTCATTTCCCCGGCGGCGTTATAAACTGCGAGGCCAACACCCGACGTGATAGGAACAATGTTTGCGAATACATAAACATATCCCCCATTATTATTGCCGTTCAGGGCTAAATCCCATTTCCCATTAACGGCCTTTGGGATTACATATGCAGCCCCGTTTACATTATCGTTCCTGATAAAAGAAATTACGTTGGCTGTTGCGGGTATATCGGTGTGAAAAGTGGTAGGCCCAGTAAATCTATACCGGGTGATAAAATTCATTGGGGTGACTTCCGGGCTGATAAATAGGCTGCCATCATCCCGGAATATTTTTATACCGTAACTCATTTATACATGACCAATATTGGCTGATTCACTGATGCGTTAGACCAGGTAACAGTGCCGTTCACGACTGTCGCCGTTGCCGGTGTTTGCCCTTTTGTACCGCTTGGCGTAAAGATGTTTTGCGGATCTGCGACCAGAGTTTTCCCCTCAACGACCGGATAAGCCTTAGAGCCGGACGCCGGCGAAGTGATAACGGCTGCCACAAAAGTGGGGTTGAATCGCCCTACCAGTTCATTCCCCTTAGCGTCGAACAGTTGCACTCCGTAAGCCATAATCATCCCCCTTACATTGATAGTCCGTTAAATGTTCCGTTGATTTCCAGCCCGGAAAGAATCGCACATGCAGATTATTAACAGGCCTAATCCAGTACGTTCCATTTTTATCAATACGAATCTGTTTGATGGCAACGGTTGCTGTTCGCAACTCAGCGCCGGTAATGACTCCAACTTATTGATAGTGTTTTATGTTCAGATAATGCCCGATGACTTTGTCATGCAGCTCCACCGATTTTGAGAACGACAGCGACTTCCGTCCCAGCCG
>NZ_VDAG01000094.1:0-266 GCF_019584505.1 Kluyvera sp. EC_51
TTGCAGTGTTATATGGTTTTAAATAAAAGGGGATCATATTTTTATTTCTCAGATACTCCCAGCAATAGATAGCTTGCTTTTCATCTTTTTTATCTAGCCAGTCATAATCAGTAAGAAATGTATTATATTGCTCTAGGGAAGGTGCGAATAAGCGGTGATGCTGCCAACTTACTGATTTAGTGTATGATGGTGTTTTTGAGGTGCTCCAGTGGCTTCTGTTTCTATCAGCTGTCCCTCCTGTTCAGCTACTGACGGGGTGGTGCGTA